>JBBRPX010000052.1:0-17711 GCA_038227505.1 Chitinophagales bacterium | reverse complement strand
TTTAAAGGTGTCGTCAAAAATTACCCAGTTTATAGACTTGGCTAGTAAATAAAGTGGATGCTTTTGATCAAGACTATCACCTAATCCCCCGAAAATATCTAACTGTATAATTGGTTTTGTAAATTTTAGCATACATAAATTTGCAAGCTTTTTAGGTAAAACTAAAATATCCTGCAATTATTTTATACCCATAGTGTGCTTAAACCCAATATTAATAAAGCTTCATATACTTTTTGAGGGATGACTATTTATGTGCAAAGAGCGTGATTAAAAAAAATAAAAGATTTGTTAGCTCTACGCTGCAAAAAAAGATAAAGCTACATTATCATATCCACCTCATTATAAGATTGTTAAATCATTTCTGCGGATAAAGTATCAACTTTAAACTCATAAATTAGTTTGAGTATACATCGTCAAAAAAAGCTTCTTCTTTATTTTTGAGGCTTATTACCAAATAAAAAAAGCTATTTCAAATAAATTGAAATAGCTTTTTTATTTTAAAAAATTTATTTTATTGTAGTGGCAAATCGAAAGTGCCATTTGTTGTTGTAATAATTGTTCCTGCCATATTTTTTAAAGGACCACTAAACGTACCAATTACTTTTGTTGTTGTTATGCTTGTTATGGTAACGCTAAACGGAGAGTTTTGAGTAGTTCCATCGGTACCAGCACTATAAACATCACCACTATTATCAGTATATGTAGCATTCAACACAATAGTTTGCAAAAATTGGTTTACGGTGTATGTAGTTCCATTAGTAAAATATGGGGCCGATTTAATTAGGTCTAAAGTAAATGCCTCTTGCGATGGAGATGCAGCAGCATCGCCGGCTAAAGATAATATGTAATAATTACCCGGTGGTGCGGGTGCAGGGAGTGGTATAAAGGAAGTATCAGCAATGTTTGCAAAATTGAAAGTTTTAACAACTGTTCCTATATTGAACTTAATTGTTCCGTTTGTTGTTGATGCAGGGCTATACGTCTGTGTAAAAGTACATGTAGATGGTACACCTGTGCCTGTTAATGAATAGGTGAACGGACCCGCTATACCCGGTGTACCTGACGCAAATAGTGTTACGCTTTGTGGATTTGGTGACGCTGTTAAAACACCGCTACCGGTAAAAGTTACACCATTTGGACTTGATGTTGTGGACGTAGTTATATTGTACGATCCACCCGCAGATGATGTTATGTTGATTCTCACTGAATCACCTGATGTAGAAACGCCCGCCTGATAAGTTCCAAAAAAAGTGGGATTGCTAGGGCATTCAAAAGTATAAGTAGCCGGCGTTGGAGCGGCTTGTACCGTTAAATTAAACCCGCAATTACTTGCAGGTGAAGTTGTGGATAATGCATATGGAAATGAACCTGCAACCGTTGGTGTACCACCATTAGCAAACAACGTAATGGTCTGATTTGCCCCTACCCCCACATTTCCGTTTGCTGAAAACGATACTCCATTAACCAATGGCGTGCTTATTGTATAAGTTCCTCCTGTTGTAACATCAACTTTTATATCAACTTTGTTGGTGGAATTTGTTGGCAATGTTGCGTAAAAATTATTTGTTTGAATAGCGCCCGTGCAGGTTGTAGTTGAACCTACTAATGTAAACACCGCAGCCGGAGAACCTCCTCCGCCACCAGACCCTGTTACAGCTACAGCAAACTGACACACACTTGTATCAAATTTTACCGTGAACATATCAAAACCCGGCGCAATAGGTTTACCGGCGCCAATCAGCCTTACAGTATTTAAACCCTGTACAGCAAAAAAGCCCGCACCACTAAACGAATAGCCGTTGATTGTGTCTGTTTTTATTGCATAACTCCCCACTTCAGAAGCATTAACTTGAATATCAACAAAGTGAATTAAGGACTTTAAAATCGTATCTTTTTGGTAAGTTCCATTTACAGTAACAGGTAAACATTCCCCTGTAACATCTTTCTTTAAAGTTCCCTTTCCAAGACCCGCTTCATAGCTTAATTCTTTTTGGCAAGAGGCAATTAAAAATGTAATACCAAATAACAAAAAAGGCAGACGAAAGTATTTCATAATTGGATTTTTGTAAAATATTTAATTAGCTATTACTTAGAGAAATAAAGATACACATTCAACCAAAGATTCTAAAAATATGGTTTTCGCTGCCTTCCCAATTTTTCCTTAAAATTTAATTTATGAGCCAACTTTTCAAAATTAATAATAGTAACGTAATTGTAATCGTTTAAGTATAAATTACCCATCAAATAAATCAATAAGCATTTAATTGCTCGTTATTTATCACCTCTTTCAATATATTGGCACATTAAAAGAATTACTGGTAACTTTTATAAAGCTTGGAAAATACTATTGCTTTACTAAAAAACAAATGCAAAACTGTAATTTTATAAGACAATAGATTATTGCAAATGGTTATGATATTTGGGATCGGTCGTCTGTTAAAGTTACAGTTTCCACAGTTTGGTTCTCCTCCACAACCAATCGCTGCTTGAAAAATCTTTTTTGAAACAAAAATATAGTAATTACACCCGTACTTATTGCAGCATCAGCTATATTAAATATTGGTCTGAAAAACTCAAAAGATTCTCCTCCCCAAATTGGAAACCAGCTTGGAAAGCTTCCTCTAATGATTGGGAAATACAACATATCAACAACATTACCATGTAAAAAACCTGCATAACCTTTGTTTGCAAAAACTGCCAGCCCACTGTAATTTATATAATCGTTTATTTCGTTATTATAAACCATTCCCTTGTCAAATACCAATCCATAAAAACAGCTGTCAATAAGGTTACCAAGTGCGCCTGCATATATTAAAGATGCGCAAATAACAAAGCCTTTACTGTATCCTTTTTTTATAATACTGCCTAAATACCAAGTTCCAAAAACCACAGCACCAAGTCTAAAAATTGTAAGCGCCATTTTCCCCCAATTACCGCCAAACTTCCATCCATAAGCCATTCCCGGATTTTCTACAAAATATAACTGAAACCAATTATCTGCAACAATTTTTGACGTATTTAGAGGGAAAGATGTTTTTACGTAAATCTTAAGCGCCTGGTCGGCAACAAGTATTAATAAAACAATAATAACGAGGTGAATCTTTTTCATATAAGTTGGCAAATATAGATATTAGAATTTAAAGGCATTATGGGTTTTATCTTTGCTTCAAAAACGATCTCTACTCCTCAAAATATACCCTTTTAACCCTTTGAGAAATATTGGTAAGTATTTCATAAGATATCGTTTGTGCCCATTCTGCAATTATTGACACATTTGGCTCTTCTCCAAAAACAATTACCTCATCGCCTTCAAATACTTCCATACCGGTAATGTCTATCATTGTCATATCCATACAGATATTTCCAATTACTGATGCACTGTTACCATTAACCAGCATTTTGCCTTTACCATTGCTAAGCACCCTTGGGTAACCGTCTGCATAACCGATTCTTACTGTCGCAATTTTTAAATCTTTATCAGCAAAAGCAGCCCTATTGTAGCCAATACTCTCACCCTTTTTAACATGCTTAATTTGGGCAACAGTGGTCTTTAATGTAGTTACATTTTGCAAACGATGTTGCACTGCAAGGGTGCTATCTACGCCATACAAACCAATGCCTAACCGAATCATATTCATTTGCAAATGGGGATGCCTGTAGATAGCGGATGAGTTAGCAATATGTCTGATAAATACATAGCCAATACTTTCTTCAATATTATCTGCAGCATTTATAAACAAATCGGTTTGATGCCTTGTAAAATCATCATATACTGCTGATCCACTAGCTGCCAAATGAGAAAAAACAGAAATGACTTTTATAACATGTTGCTGCTTTAAAATAACACACAAATCCATTATCTCTCTTTCTTCAAAACCAAGGCGATGCATACCGGTATCTATTTTAATATGAACCGGATAGTTTTCAATATTTTTCTCTTTTAAGAAATTAATAAATCCTTTTAAAATACCGAAGGAATAGAGTTCGGGTTCTAATTGGTATTTAACGATATTTTCAAATGCAGCAGCTTCGGCATTTAATACAATAATAGGAAGTTTTATTCCGGCAGTTTTTAATTCAACACCTTCATCTGCATAAGCTACTGCCAAATAATCTACACCTGCATGCTGCAAAACATTCGCAATTTCAAAACTACCGCTCCCATAGCTAAATGCTTTTACCATAGCCATCATTTTAACTCCGGGCTGTAACATTTTTTTATACACTGCAAGGTTGTGGCGCAACGCATTAAGGTTAATTTCCAGCTGTGTTTCATGAAACTTTTGTTCCAACAACCTACTTATTTTTTCAAACTGAAAAACTCTAGCACCTTTTAACAAAATAATTTGCTTCTCAAATAAATGTACCGGGAAATTATCTAAAAAAGTTTGTGTATTGTTATAAAAAAAAATCTCATTTATAGATGAAAATAAATCTGCGTTTTCAGAAATTGCTTGCCCAATACCAACCAAACAAAACACTTTATTTTGTACCAGTAGCTTTGCAACTTTACTGTAAAGTATTGACGCAGATTCACCACTCTGCAAAATATCGCTTAAAATAACAGTTCGATTTATCTGTTGGTTTTGTTGGTTTAGAAAGTCGAGAGACACAGCAAGAGATTGCAAATCTGAACTGTAACTGTCATTAATAATTGAACAATTATTTTTACCCTGCTTCAGCTCAAGCCTCATTTCTACGGTTCGTAAAGCCTGCATTTTTGCAATAATTACGGCGAGTGGTAAATCTAAAATAAATAAAACTGAACAACATGTCAAAGCATTATTTACCGATGCGTTATCAGTAAAGGGGATTAAAAAAACAAATTCGTCCCCTTGGTATTGGCAGAGTATTTCAGTTTTATTATTTCTTCTTATTGTTTGCTTAAGTTGCAGATCAGCTATACTTTTTTTACCCCAACAAAATAATTGCAGCGTCGGGTTTATGGTTGCAATGAAAACTTTAATCTCCTCAAAAAGCACTTCATCATCACAACAAAAAATGAGTTGTTTGGTATGCTTAAACAGGAGTAATTTTTCTTTTATTTTTTGCTGAAGAGATGTAAAACCTTCTGCATGTGCTTCTCCAATAAAAGTAACAATGCCAATTTCAGGATCAATTATTTTCTGCAAATTCTCCATCTCACCAGGCTGTGAAATACCAGATTCAAAAATGGCCAAGGTATGGTCTGCATTCATTCTCCACACACTGAGCGGCACACCGATTTGTGAATTGTAACTTTTTAGATTTCTAACAATATTAAAATTATCATTTAACAATTGTGTGAGCCATTCCTTTACAATTGTTTTTCCATTACTTCCTGTTAATCCAATTACTGGATAATTAAATCGATGCCTATGCCACGCTGCCAAAGTCTGCAATGCAGTAAGCACGTCATTTACTATTAAAAAATTTGCCTCGGGATAATTAGTTAGTTCGTGCGTTGAAAAACTTTCATTTACAATAAAATTTCTTGTGCCTTTTTCATATAAAGGCTTTATAAATGAATCGCCGTTTCTGCCAACCCCACTTAATGCAAAAAATAGTGAAGCATTGGAAAATAACAACTTCCTGCTGTCTGTTAATAGGTTTTCGATAAGTACATCTTTCCCTTGTTGCAGGTAATTTGCATTTATTATTTTAGCAATTTCTGAAACCTTATAACTCACGTATAAAAATTAGATAGTTATTTAATTGAATCTTGTTGTTCAACAAAATCCTCAGGCGACCCCTCTTTTTTATTATAAACAGAATATACGATGCTGCCAAAAATACAAACTACAATTACTGCAAGCGATGCCCACTCAGGTAGGTGTAAATATTTTTCGTTTACACCGATATATCCAAGTGCAGGCAATAACATTTTCACACCTATAAACAGCAGCACAATCGCAATGCCTTCCTGCAGATAATCAAATTTACTTGCTGCGCCTCTAAGTAAAAAAAATAAACTTCTTAACCCCAGTACCGCAAATATATTTGACGAATATATCAGCATCTTTTTTGATGGATCCGGTATTACAGAAAATACTGCGGGTATAGAATCAACTGCAAAAACGATGTCAATTAAACCAAGCATTACAACTACCATAGCGAGTGTTGTAAAAAATGTTTTTCCATCTTTTTTTATAACAAAATGTCCGTTAGGCTCGGCGTTGGTCGTGCGCATTAATTTGGTGAGTAATTTATAAGCCCAGTTTGTTTCAGGGTTAAACTCATCGTCTTCGTTGCTGCTAAACATTTTTATACCTGTAAAAACCAGAAACACGCCAAAAATATACATCACCCAGCTGAAATTTGCTACAAGTTCACTACCCAAAGCAATAAACATTATCCTAAACACAATTGCCATTAAAATACCCAGCAGTAAAACCCTGGAATAATTAATTTCCTTTACTTTAAAAAAAGAAAAGATAATGATAAAAACAAAAATATTATCTATCGAAAGTGACCACTCCAGCAGGTAAGCAGAAATATATAAAATGGCATCTTTTTTTCCATTGCCATCAACATTTTCCCACCAAATAAATGCACAAAACGAAAATGACAATACAACCCAAAATATTGTTTGAATTAATGCAGTTTTCAGTGTTATTTTTTGGTTTTTTTTGCTGAGCAACCCAAGGTCAAATATGAGTGCTAAGATTATAACTACCGCAAAAACTAAATATATTATCTGTTGTTTGTCCATTATTTATTTTGTGAATTTTCGTCTACGCAGCCACTGAAAAACAGATGCAAACAAGACGACCACGAAAATCGGAAATCCAATATTTAAAATCTGCCAAACAGTTTTTTCTTCTGCTATTTTTCTATTATCCAATAATCTTACCACATAATCCTTTGCTTTTGCTTCGCTTAATCCATTCTCATTAATTAGGTAATCAAGACAGTTTTGTAAAAAGTCTTTGTTTGCAAATGGCACCTGAGCCTGCGTTCCATAAGTATATACGTTCATTCCCATTGGTATAGGATTCCCTTTTACAACACTGTTTAAAACCATATCACCATCGCCCACAACTATCATTTTATTGTTGGAAATTGATTGTGGCATAAACGTAAGATTATTTAACCTAAGGCTATCATTCATTGCAGTTGAAAGTCTATTGGCAAACATCGATCTAAATTTCCCTTCCAATAAAACTGCGACCGGCACATTGCTTTTTTTGTATTTGGCATCTTCAGGTGCGTTTACATTTTCTGCACCACTTATCACTGCAGGTGACCCTAATGTTCTTGCATTTGCAGATGAACTTAAGAGAATTGTTTTTGTTATTCCTTCCGCTTCTACTGTGTCTAGAGAATTTACAAACCTGCCTGCAACAAAACCCAGCCCTTTGTTTATCGGATGGTTACCTTTTGATTCCATAACAGGAAAATAATTCCATGGCAACAGTTCAAACTGTCCATTTCCATTTACATCAAAAGGAAGGTAATCACATTGTAAATCCATCAACAGGTCTGCATTAATTCGAACACCGTAATTAAAAAAAAGATCGTTCCATTTAAGGTCTCTGTCAAACGCAGTTACTTCATTTTTTATTTGCAGGCTGTCCATTTCTGCATTTAACCTGTCTGCAAAAACCAATAGTTTACCACCATGCATTATATACTGATCTAGTTTTAGTTTTTCCTCGTCTGTAAAACCTGTAGTAGGTTTTACAATTATTAAAGCCCTTATCTCTTCGGGTAAAAACTTTGGTGTTGAAAGATCAAAAGTAAAAAGATTATAGTCTTGCTTTAAAACGTTTTCTACTAAATCGTAGGTATTATAACGACCAATATCAGGTTCACCGTTACCTGTTGCATAACCGATAATCGGCTTTTCAGTCTGCGTTATTTTTGCCACTGCATTTACAAACCGATATTCCAGCAAAGCATCTGCGCTGTTTATATCTGTGTATGACATAATTGGGGTTTTACCTTTATATAATTCTACCGGTAAAGTTTTTCCTTCGTAATGTACCAATGCAAACGGATAAACATTTTGTTGCTGTTGGCCTTCTTTCAACTGGCTTGTAAGATTGATCGGCGAAAGTCCCATACCAATTAAAGTATCCGCAAATTTCACTTTGGTCCCGGGCAATAATTCGTCTGGAGAAATAAAATTATATTGAATTTTGTTTCCACCTATTTCTTTAAACTCTTTCAGCATATCATTTGTAGATGATGCTAATTGCTTAAAACCTGACGGAAAATTACCTTTTAAAAAAACATCTATAACAACTGGAGCATCTAACTTTATCAATAGTTTCTTCGTTGCACTTGTAAGGGTAAAACGTTTTTCGTTTGTAAGATCTACTCTTGTATGAAATTGTGATGCTGCCCAGTTAATGACCAATAACATAATAACGATGAGTGGCAACCAAAATCTGCCGGTGAAAAATGTTTTCATTATTTTCTACTGATCTTTTTAACGGTTATCAATAATGCAAG
Organism: Chitinophagales bacterium; assembly: GCA_038227505.1. Classification (GTDB taxonomy): domain Bacteria; phylum Bacteroidota; class Bacteroidia; order Chitinophagales; family Chitinophagaceae; genus Ferruginibacter. Next base: position 9,275 of record JBBRPX010000052.1, on the reverse strand, counting down.
AAAAATTAAGGAGAAAAAGTAAACAACATCTCTCGTATCTATTACCCCACGGCTGATGCTGCGATAATGAAAATCTACACCAAGCATTTCAATATAATAATCGACACCGCCGGTAAACATCGGCAATTTGCTTACACCATTAAAACCATAATATAAAATAAGGCATACAAAACTGCTAATTAAAAATGATATAACTGCATTGCTTGTAAAACTGCTGCAGCACAAGCTTACAGCAGCAAACATGCCTGCCAATAAAAACAAGCCTACATAACTTCCTGCAATGCTACCGCCGTCAATACCAGCCTGTGTAGCCAAAGTTTTTACGGTAAGTATGTACAAAAAAGTAGGAACAATTACAAATGCAAGCACAATTAGTACGGCTAAATATTTCCCCCATACTATTTGCCATGCAGTAAGTGGTTTTGTTTTGAGCAATTCAAATGTGCCCGTTTTAAATTCTTCTGAAAGGCTATGCATTGTTATTGCCGGTATTAAAAACATTAATACCCATGGGGCAATTTCAAAAAAGGTAGAAAGACTGGCGTAGTTGTTATTTAAAATACTGCTTGCAGGAAGTAGAAAAAGGAAGACACCACATACCAATAAAAAAAGAATGATTGCAATATACCCGGTTAGGTTGCTGAAGAACCTGTTTAATTCTTTAAGACAAATATTATACATACCTTGTTATAAGTTGCTGCAATTTACTGCTTAACTTGTTATATTTTAATTGTAACTTGTATTTAATGAAAATCAAAGCAGCATATTGATTTCATTTATGGTCTTTCAATAACAACTACAATTTTATTCCAACATAAATTATAAACGCTGTTTATTGATATGCAATCGTAACAGCTTTAATGATAGTGTTTATCAACACTAATTGCTCTTCCCCTACTTTTTAAAGCAGGGGATTTTTATGCCTGCAACTTACCCGACATCCCTAATTCATAAGTTTGTGCATATCTTTTTTACAGAAAGACGACACACTCAAATTAAAATTATTAAATTCCATTATAATTTTTTATTATGTTTTTAAAAGCTAATCAAATGAAAAAATTCTTCTATCTATTATCAAGCGTTGTTGTATTAGGAATTGGTTGTACAAAAAGCGCCTTAAATGAAACTAACAACGACGAAACGCTCGCCAATAATGCAACAATTACTCGCCGAACATGTGCATCTCAAGAAGTTTTAGAAGCACAGTTAAAGGCCGACCCAACCTTAGCTGCAAGAATGGAAGCTATTGAAGGATTTACGGAACGCTATCAAAAAAACCCTTCTGGTTTCAAAATAATTAGTGGTGGTACTATTCAAATACCAGTTGTCGTAAATGTTGTTTATAATACGCCTGAACAAAACATTTCTCAAACCCAAATACAATCTCAAATAGATGTACTTAATGCCGATTTTAGTGGCACAAATAGAGATATTAGAAAGGTTCCATCCTATTTTACTGGAGTAAAGGCAGGAGATGTAAATGTTAGATTCGTGTTAGATACCGTAATAAGAGTACTAACTAAAAAAACAAGTTTTAAAACAAATGACGGTGTTAAAAAATCTGCCGGAGGTGGCATTGAACCAACTAGCCCTACTACTAAATTAAATATATGGAGTTGCAATTTGAGTAATGGCATTTTAGGATATGCACAGTTTCCAGGTGGCAACCCTGCAACTGATGGTGTTGTAATATTATACAATGCTCTTGGTCTTACAAACCTTGTACCCTATAATTTAGGAAGAACCGCAACACATGAAATTGGTCACTGGTTAAACCTCCGTCATATCTGGGGCGATGCTAACTGTGGTAATGATTTTGTTTCTGATACGCCTTTACACACCGGAGCTAACTTTGGATGCCCTGCTGAAGGAACTAGAAGTACTTGCACGGGAACTCCTATTATGATGACCATGAATTATATGGATTATTCAGATGATCCTTGTCTTTACATGTTTAGTGCAGGTCAAAATACACGGATGAATGCAACCTTTGTTTTAGGTGGACCAAGAAACTCTTTTGCTCAACCATAGCAGATTTACGAACCTATAGTAAACAAGCGAAAGATTTAAACCTTCTGCTTTTTTTACGCTTAATGCAAAAAAGCCTCTCCGAATTGGAGAGGCTTTAATTTTATTTTTTTTATTTTATTTGCTTCTTAAACTGCAAAACTTTCGCCACATCCACAACTTCTACTAGCATTTGGATTATCAAAATAAAAACCTTTACCGTTTAAGCCGTCACTAAATTCTAATTCTGTGTTTACGAGGTATAAAAAACTTTTTAAATCACAAACAATTTTTACACCTTTATCTTCAAACACCTGGTCCATTGGTTTCACTTCGTTGTCAAAATCCATTTTGTAGCTCAAGCCGCTGCAACCACCACCTACAACACCAACTCTAAGAAAATAGGTGTCATCATCCCCCACACCTGACTCTAACATTAGGTTTAAAACCTTTGCCTTTGCTTTATCAGATATATAAATTGAATTGTCAACAACTTTACTAACTACTTCCTGAGGAGGTACCACAGCCTCCAATACTTTACTTTTACTTTCAATATTTGTTGCCAATGTTCCCATTAAATTATAATCTTTAAAATATCATAAACCTATTCCCCTCCTCAGGAGGGATTAGGGGAGGCCGTTTTAATGCACCAAGCTCTCTTCAAATTTAAATGCTTCTTTACCATTTTTTACACGGTAATCATTTATTGCTGCTTTTATAGCATCTTCTGCTAAAACAGAACAGTGAATTTTTACAGGAGGTAAATTTAATTCCTCTACAAAATCCATGTTATCAACAGTAATTGCTTCTTCAATACTTTTACCTTTTAACCATTCTGTTGCAAGAGAAGAAGATGCAATTGCTGATCCACAACCGAATGTCTTAAACTTTGCATCAGTAATAATTCCGGTAGCATCATCTACTTGTATTTGAAGACGCATTACGTCTCCACACTCAGGTGCACCTACCAAACCAGTTCCTACCCTTTTATCTGCTTTGTCAAGTGTTCCTACATTTTTAGGATTTTGATAATGATCTATTAATTTTTCTGAGTATGCCATTTTTTTAAATTTAGAATTGTGAATTACGAATTACGAATTCTTCAATAAAACAACGGTAATTCGCTTTCGCTGCTTTTCCTTATTATTTATACAAAATACGAACATTCATAATTCAATATTCGTAATTCGTAATTTATTAGTGTGCTGCCCACTCAATACTGTTTAAATCTATCCCTTCTTTGTACATTTCCCACAGTGGGCTCATCTCTCTTAACTTAATAACTGTTTCACTTATTGCCTTCACTGTATAATCAATCTGCTCATCTGTTGTAAACCTGCCTAATCCAAAGCGAAGCGAACTGTGTGCCAAATCATCACCCAAACCTAATGCTTTTAAAACATACGAAGGCTCCAAAGATGCAGACGTACAAGCGGAACCCGAACTCAATGCAATGTTTTTGTTGAAACCCATTAACAAACCTTCACCTTCTACGTGCTTGAAAGAAATATTAGTAACGTGCGGCAAACGATGCTCAATACTACCATTTATATAAGCTTCTTCCAACAACATTAAAGCGGTTTCAAGTTTATCTCTCATTTTACTGATGCGTTTTGTATCAGCTTCCATATCTAACATACACAATTCGCAAGCTTTACCCATACCTACAATACCAGGTACATTTAATGTACCTGAACGCATTCCACGCTCATGACCACCGCCATCCATCTGCGCTGTAACTTTTACACGTGGGTTTTTTCTGCGAACATACAATGCGCCCACTCCTTTAGGACCATACATTTTATGCGCAGTAAATGCCATAACATCAATTCCGTCTTTGTTTACATCAACCGGTATTTTACCTACAGCCTGCGTTGCATCTGTAAACAACAACACACCGTGTTTTTTAGCGATTGCGCTTATTTCCCTGATCGGCATAATGGTTCCAATTTCGTTGTTGGCCCACATGATAGATATTAAAATAGTTGTTGGTCTGATAGCAGCTTCCAGTTCTTTTAAATCAATCAAACCATCAGGCTGTACTTTCAAATAAGTAACCTCTCCACCAAGTTTTTCAATATGCTTACAAGTATCCAATACAGCTTTGTGCTCCGTGGTTGCAGTAATTATATGATTTCCTTTTTGTGCATACATTTCAAACACACCTTTAATACCAAGGTTATCACCTTCCGTAGCCCCACTTGTAAAAATAATTTCTTTAGGGTCAGCACCTATCAGTTTAGCCACCTGCTCACGGGCATAATCCACAGCTTCTTCCGCCTTCCAGCCAAACGGATGGTTGCGGCTTGCTGCATTGCCATAATCTTCCAAAAAGTAAGGAGTCATTGCTTCCAACACCCGAGGATCCATTGGTGTTGTGGAATTGTTATCTAAGTATATGGGTAATTTCAACATTTTTTTATTATTTAATTTATATGCAAATTTACTACAATCGTTCTACTTTAGCGTTACCATTAAAGAAATAATAAACCATGCTACAACCAGAACATATCGGTATCGCTGTTAGTGATTTATCAATATCTGTTCCGCTGTTTGAAAAACTGCTGAATAGTCAGTGTTACAAGACAGAAACGGTAGAAACCGAACAGGTAAACACCGCCTTTTTTAAAACCGGAAAAACAAAAATAGAACTGCTGGAAAGTGCCGGGCCAGATGGCGTAATCGCTAAATTTATAAACCGCAAAGGCGAAGGTATTCACCATATTGCTTTTGAAGTAACCGACATAGGAGCTGAAATGAAACGCCTGCAAGGTGAAGGTTTTGTACTCCTGAACGAAACTCCTAAACAAGGAGCCGATAATAAACTTGTTTGCTTCTTACACCCAAAAGGAACAAATGGTGTTTTGGTGGAGTTGTGTCAGGAGAGGAAATAAATTGTTTTTTTCCAAGGAGATAAATATATTATGTATCTATTCACAAGTTTTTATAACAGGTTGGGGGAGATTCTGATTAAATTGTATCGGGTGTTTTATAAATAATTTTTACTTTTTCAAATTCATATTTCTAACCTTTTTATGAAACATTTTCTCATATTATTGTTGTCTTTTTTATCAATTAATACTTTTGGACAAAACGCTAAAAACGCAACCAAAATTTCCATCGGCTACAGCTTTTCTCCCGAGTATAGTTTTAGAACACTTAAAAATAGCGGTAGCAATAATTATACTGACCTGGTAATAAATAGTAGAAACGACATTGAAAAAGCAAAATTTGGGTACACTACCGGTCTTAATATAAACTTTCATTTCTCTGAAATGTTTCGCTTTGAAACGGGATTTCAATACTCAAATAAAGGATACAAAACAAAGGAGCAGGATTTAGTTTATTTTCAGAACATCCCAAGTGATCCTAATAAAGTAACAATGAAATATTCATATCAATACATTGGTATTCCGTTACAGGCAAAATTTGCATTTGGTAAAAGCAAAACTCGTTTTATTTCCAGCGCCGGCATTGTAACAAATTTTTTAATAAATGTAAAGAATTCTATTAAACTGGTTTATCCCGACGGCAAAACTGAGATAAAGAGTGAATTTTCAACATCGGGTTTTAATAAAATTGACATTTCTCCAATAGTAAGTATTGGTGTTGACTATAAATTAAAAGACAAAATACATTTATCAGTTGAGCCAACTTTTAGATTTGGGCTAATTGAAACGAAAGATGCTCCTGTTAAAGAAAAACTTTGGAGCGCAGGGTTGGTTTTCGGCTTGTCCTATTACATAAAATAATGCGAGATGCTGTAATTAATTTTCTTTTATATCAACATAAAACAATCATCATGAAAATTTTAAAAACATTGTTACTGATAATAATGGTAACAACATTTGCCAAGATAAGCTGGGCACAATCTGATAATATTTCACCCATAGATACTACGCTTTATGGTAGAAATAAAGCTGTAGGCAAGTATATAAAAACAAGGGGTATAAATCTGTATTATGAAACTTATGGCGAAGGAGAGCCTCTGCTAGTTATACATGGCAATGGAGGCTCCATAAATGACTTTATTTACCAGATACCTTTTTTTGCAAAAAGCTACAAAGTAATATTGGCTGATAGCCGGGCACGGGGTAAATCTATTGATAAAGGCGATTCTTTAAGTTATGAATTGATAACTGATGATCTTAATGCTTTGCTCGATACGCTGCATCTTAAAAACTGCAATGTAATTGGGTGGAGTGATGGCGGTATCAACGGTTTATTACTTGCATTGCGCCATCCTGATAAAGTAAAAAAACTTGCCATAACGGGTGCAAATCTCTGGCCGGAGGCTACAGCAGTCGATCCTTTCATTTACAAATGGGCAAGAAATTATTATGACTCCCTAAAAAGATTACCAACAACACCGAATATTAAAGAAAGCATTAAACTTACACGACTATTGGCTTTTGAGCCTCATATAGATATTAAACAACTAAAAAATATAAAATGTCCGACCCTTGTAATTGGTGGAGACCATGATGTAATACTCCCACAGCATACTCTGCTGATTGCTCAATCAATTCCTAATTCTTATCTGTGGATACTACCAAACTCAGGGCATTCAACGCCCATTTTCTACAGAGAAATATTTAATACTGAAGTAGATAATTTCTTTAAAAAACCGTTTAGGAAAATAGAAGGTTTTGGACGGTTTAATTAAAAGAATTATGCAATCAAGGGATATTGGGCAAGATGTATTTTTCCAAATAATTTTTTAACGGAAATTGTTTAAACCTTTCATTATCATTTTAAACTTAGCTCAATTAAATGAAAATATTAATTATAGATTATAAAAAAGGAAATAATTTAAAGGTATAGTAGCTCATACTAACTATTGTTAGTTATATTTGACCTCTATTAAACAATAAAAATTATTATGAATTTATTATTAAAGACTATCACTTTTGCATCCTCTTCAATTTTATTATTTGCCTCATGCAACAAAGATGAATCTACGCCTACTATTCCTGCACCGACTCTTGTAAAAGAATACAGTGTAAAAATGGCAGCTTCAAACGAAATTGCTGCAAATAACCGCACCGAAACAACAACAGCCGCATTAAAAATATTTTCTGACAACACTGTAACTTTAACCGCAACATTTAGCAACTTTACTGCTGGCGATACTATTAAAGCAGCACACATACATATCGGCGATGCAGTTAGTAACGGTAGCATTGTGCTTCCATTTACTATTGTCGCTACTGGCCCAACTGTTGAAGCAAAGGCAGTCGGCGTAAGACAAAGCCTTGTTGATAGTCTTAAAAATCTTTCTACAGATTTCTATGCAAACATCCACACTGCGCAAATACCAGGAGGGTTAGCTCGTGGACAAGTCGGAAAAAATATTTTACAGGCATACAATATTTCATTAAACGGTCTTAATGAGCCAACACCTGTAACAACAACCGCTACCGGTATTGCGCTTGTAAGAATAAACGAAGACAATAAAATGTTTTCTAAAATTACCATCAGTAATTTAGAAACTGCTGATACTTTACGTTTCGCTCATATACACATTGGTGCGACAGGAATGAATGGTCCGGTTATCACTAATCTTGCTGATACAAGAAATGATTTTGGAAGCACACAAACAAGAACCATCAGTGCAGGATTGGCAGAGTCTATTGCTACAATAATGGTATATGTAAATGTACATTCAAATTTTTCGCCAAGTGGTAAAATGAGAGGGCAAATCAGATAATAATTTAAAAATATTATTAAACCGGAATCATTCTAATTAAAGTATTAATTAGAATGATTCCGGTTTTTTTATGCAGACAATATAAAGCGATAAAATTCACTTTTTCAATTTATGCAGTTAAGGAAGTAACAGCCCGCAATGCTGTAAGCGATACTAGCATCCAAAGTATTACTGCCTGAAGTAAAGGCATCATACCAACCGATTGTAAAACTTTTTTAGACAAGCCGCAGCCAATTAAAAACAAAGTAAGCGTGAGACCTGCTTTTGCAATACTAACGAGGTAATGACCAAATTGCTGGACCAATGGCACGTAAGAATTTATAACCATCGCAACAATAAACAAACCGATAAAATAAGGTATTTTAATTTTACTGCCTTTATTTTTAAACAAAAATGTAGATAGAAAAGCCACAGGAATGATCCACAATGCCCGGGCAAGTTTTATTGTGGTAGCAATCTCTAATGCCTGAGCGCCATATTTGCTGGCAGCACCAACGACTGAGCTTGTATCGTGTATAGCTATTGCACACCAAAGCCCAAACTGTGTTTGCGATAAATGTAACTGATGACCTATAAATGGAAACAATAGTAGGGCAATTGAGTTAAGAATAAATACTGCTCCCAATGCTACAGAAATTTGTTTTTCTTCTGCCTTAATTACCGGTGAAATTGCAGCTATTGCACTGCCTCCGCAAATAGCAGTACCTGTAGAAATTAAGTAAGAAGTTTTCTTTTCAATTTTTAATATTTTCCCTAAAAAATAACCAAAAACCAATGTGCCGGAAATTGACACAACAGTAAATAAAATACCTTCTTTACCTGCCTTCAATGCACTGTGTACATTCATTCCAAATCCTAAGCCAACCACCGATATTTTAAGTAGAATTTGTGTGGCTTTATTATTAAAACGTAAATATGGATGCCCTACAAATAGCGCAATTATCAGCCCGAGTAACAAAGCAAGAGGCGGAGATGCAAATGGAGTCAGACAAAATATACAGGCAACAATAAAAATTATCTTTTGGAAATTATGCCTATGCATTAAAGGCTGTTCAACTACATCATTATTCGGTTGGTTCATTCAGGATTTTTACTTGCAACAGGCAAATGTGTAGTTTAATATTTATTATGCAATATTGTAAATAGACATGCAGTATAATATAAAGTAATGAACCATCATATTAAACTCCATAACCTCCTTAAACAATGGTGAATTATAAAAAAAATATTAATGTTACATTTTAAACAACGAACAAATGATAACATTTTTTATTTTAATAATAGTTCTTGTAGCTGCTGTCTTTCTTTTTTTGCAACAGGATAAATTTGGAACATTGGCAAAAACTGACAGACTTTCAATAATTAAAAAATCCATTAATTACAGAGATGGGAAATTCATAAATGAAAGTTTTACGCCAGATCTTGCAGAAGGTGTTACCTACTACAAAGTGATAAAAAATTACTGTTGTCCGAGATACACTTAAAATTACTTAAAAATACCCTTGTACGCCTTGGTATTACTCAAAAGCTAAACTGCGGGTGGTTTTGGGGGTGCCCT
>JBBRPX010000051.1:0-17781 GCA_038227505.1 Chitinophagales bacterium | reverse complement strand
CTTGGCCAAGGGAAACTAAATGATACAGGTGCGTTAGTCATTAATACAGGCGAATTTACAGGAAGAAGTCCCAAAGATAAATTTTGTGTTAAGGATGATCTTACCGCCGAATCTGTATTTTGGAATGATTTCAACATTGCCATTACACCTGAAGTTTTTGAGAGAATGCATCAAAAGTTAATTGCACATTTATCTAAAAAAGAGTTGTGGGTTAGAGATGCATATGTATGTGCGGACCCGAAATACCGGTTAAACATTCGTGTGGTAAATGAAAATCCATGGAGTAATTTATTTGCTTATAATATGTTTCTTCGTCCGCAGGAAATTGAGCTGGAAAGTTTTTTACCGGAGTGGACAATTTTACATGCGCCAAGCTTTTTTGCAGATCCTGCAGTGGATGGTACAAGGCAGCATAATTTTGCCATGACTAGTTTTACAAAGAAAATTATTCTAATTGGCGGTACAGGTTATACCGGCGAAATTAAAAAAGGAATTTTCACTATCCTTAATTTTATTTTACCGTATCAAAAAAATGTATTGAGCATGCATTGCTCTGCAAACGTAGGAGAAGAAGGTGATACAGCCGTTTTTTTTGGTTTAAGCGGCACAGGAAAAACAACACTAAGTGCTGACCCTAACCGTAAGTTAATTGGTGATGATGAGCATGGCTGGACAGATGAATCCGTGTTTAATTTTGAGGGAGGATGTTATGCAAAACTTATAAATCTGAGTGCTGAAAATGAGCCTGAAATTTACAATGCTATTCGCCCAGGTGCATTGGTAGAAAATGTTGGATTTATACCTGATACAAATAAAATTGATTTTGCAAATAAAGATATTACAGAGAACACAAGAATAAGTTACCCGCTTAGTTTTATTAGTAATGCGCTTGAACCTTCAATTGGGAAAACGCCTAAAAATATTTTCTTTCTTACAGCAGATTCTTATGGTATTTTTCCACCCATTAGTAAACTAACTGCAGGCCAGGCAATGTACCAGTTTATTAGTGGGTATACTGCAAAAGTTGCCGGTACAGAGGCAGGTGTAAAAGAGCCATCTGCAACTTTTAGTGCTTGCTTTGGTGCGCCATTTTTACCATTGCACCCCGGCAAATATGCCGAAATGCTTGGTAAAAAAATGACCGATGCAAATGTAAATGTGTTTATGATTAACACAGGGTGGAGTGGTGGTCCTTACGGTGTTGGAAACCGCATGAAACTTGGGTATACACGTGCAATGATTACTGCGGCGCTCGAAGGAAAATTAAATAATGTTGAGTATGAAGCCCATCCTGTTTTTGGAATGTTGATGCCGAAAGAATGTCCAAATGTGCCCAACGAAATATTGAACCCACGTAATACATGGGCAGATAAAAATGAGTACGACGAAAAAGCAGTAACGCTTGCAAAACAGTTTGTAAAAAACTTTGAAAAATATGCAAGTGGTGTGAGCGATGAAATACTAGCCGCAGCCCCAAAAATTAATTAATATTTTTCTGATTGATAAATTAAAAACCTTGATATATTTTATCGAGTTTTTTTTTGGCGATAAGCGTAGTGCATTTTTGAACAGTTGTCCGGGCTACAATCTTTTATGGTGCTCAAATGCAGCACTATAAAAGTATTTTCGCTGCTATCCCGCCGCTCTTCAGCAGTAAATCATTTTTCAACTTTTATCTGTGTAGCTTTTATAGTCTATCATTCATCTCTTTTTAAGACTTCATAAATTAGTGACTTAAAAAAAATTATATTGCAGAACAAAAAATAGTCACATGAAATACCTTCCACTCAATCCCGATATTTTTATTCAAAATAGAAAACGTTTTGTAAACAAACTTCCTAAAAATTCTATTGCAATTTTTAACAGCAATGATGAGTTGCCGATTAATGGAGATGCTTTATATAAATTCAAGCAAAACTCAGATCTGTATTGGCTTACAGGAATTGAGCAGGAAGATACCATGATGATTTTTTTTCCTGACAATCCTGATGCTAAATACCGTGAGGTATTGGTTGTAGTTCGCCCAAACGAAATGAAAGAAAAGTGGGATGGTCATAGGTTAAGAATAAAAGAAGCACAAAATATTTCAGGAATAGAAACGGTGATTTATTTGGATGCATTGGATGCTATGTTGCAACCCTGGATACATCTTGCAGAAAATATCTACCTTAACACAAATGAAAACGATCGCAAAGGAAGCAATATAGCTGTTAGAGATTATCGTTATGCAAAACAAATGCAACAGCGCTATCCCCTGCACAAATACAAGCGCAGCGCACCAATATTAAAAGAACTACGTTCAATAAAATCCGCTGAAGAAGTTGAAGTTATCCAGAAAGCAATTGACATTACAGACATAACTTTTAGAAAACTGTTGCAGTTTATTCAGCCTGGTGTAACGGAGTATGAAATACATGCAGAAATTATTCATTCTTTTTTAATGCAACGTGCTACCGGCGAGGCTTACGGTAGCATTATTGCAAGTGGTGACAATGCCCGTGTTTTACATTATGTAGAAAATTGCAGAGAGTGTAAAGATGGCGATTTGATACTGATGGATTTTGGTGCAGAGTATGGTAATTATGCTGCAGATCTTACCCGTACCGTTCCTGTAAATGGTAAATTTACAAAACGCCAAAAAACAGTTTACAATGCATGCTTACACCTTCATAAATATGCAGCAAGTATTTTAAAGCCAGGTGTCAGCATTGTAGATTATACAGAAAAAATTGGTGATGAAGCAACAGTAGTTTTTCAAAAAATAGGACTTTTAAAAAAGACTGATGTTAAAAATGAAAATCCCAATGACCGTGCTTACAGAAAGTATTTGTATCATGGTATATCTCACCACTTAGGTGTCGATGTGCACGACTTAGGCACACGGACAGAACCAATAAAAGCTGGAATGGTTTTTACAATTGAGCCGGGTATTTACATTGAAGAAGAACAAATGGGTATTCGTATTGAAAATAATTTTTGGATAACAAAGAATGGTAACAAAGATTTGATGAAAAATATTCCTATTGAAGTTGAGGACATAGAAGCGTTAATGAAGAGGAAGTAATTTAGACGATAGACCACTGACAATGGACAATGGAAGAAAGGCAACGAAATTTTATGCATTATGGCTTTTAAATTTGAGAAATTAGAAGTTTGGAAATTAGCGTTAGAAATGGCAAATAATATTCATCTACTTACAAGGAGTTTTCCAAAAGAAGAAATGTTTTCTTTAACCTCTCAAATAAAAAGGGCGGCTGATTCTGTTGCTCTAAATATTGCTGAAGGGTCTACCGGGCAATCGGATGCTGAGCAACAAAGATTTTTGGGTTATGCTCAGCGTTCAGCATTAGAGGTAGTTTGCGCACTACACCTATCTTTTAAAAGAAGTTATATAACAAACGAAAATTTTGATATTTTTCATAATGAACTCACTGTTTTAGTTAAAAGAATTCAATCATTTAAAAATTCGTTCAACAAATAAAAACTGCCAAAGCGTTAACTGTTGATCTATCATGGTCAATCGTCCATCGTCTATAGTCCCATAAAAAATGAAACAAATTCCCAACATCTTCACATTACTAAATTTAATCTGCGGTTGCATAGCCATCGTTTATACTATGCAAAACGGAATCACTATTCAGTACGATGGAGAAGGTGCACAGTTTATTGATCTTTCCGAAAAAATGTGGATGGCATCTTTGTTCATCGGTATTGCAGCCGTAGTAGACTTTTTAGACGGCTTCGTAGCTCGGCTTTTTAATGCATCGTCGGACATGGGAAAGCAACTGGATTCGTTGGCTGATGTAGTAAGTTTTGGAGTAGCACCATCCATGATCGTATACCAGTTTTTACGCATGAGTTATGCTGCGGGAGAAAGTGGAATTGATACTTCTATTTTTTTATTAGTGCCGGCATTTATAATTGCAGCAGCAGGTGCTTATCGTTTGGCAAGATTTAATTTAGATAACAGCCAGCAGTATGGTTTTAAAGGTGTACCAATTCCTGCTGTAGGTTTATTGCTCGCAAGTTTACCACTTATTTATTGGAACACAAATAATGTTGCAATAACAAATATATTGTTGAACAAATGGTTTTTGTATGCACTTATAATTATTGTGAGCTGGCTAATGGTAAGCAAACTGCCATTAATGGCTTTAAAGTTTAAAAACCTATCTGTAAAAGACAATTTGCCAAAGTTTCTCATTATTGTTTTTTCTATACTTGCTGCCATATTTCTTCATTGGCTTGCAGTGCCGGTTATTTTTATAGCTTACATTATTTTATCTTTGGCGTTCAAAAATAAAACAGCATGATATTTACTGTACAAATAAAAGTAATGCCACTTAAAAATTTACTCGATCCGCAAGGTAAGGCAGTAATGGGCGGCCTTGCAAACCTTGGTATTAAAGGGATAAACGACGTAAGAATTGGCAAACAAATAGAGCTTACTGTTGAGGCCGAAAACGAAACTGAAGCAAGAGAAAAAGCAGATGATGCTGCAAAAAAATTATTGGCAAATGCTGTGATGGAAATGTATGAGATAGTTATTAATTAATAGTTTTTAGTTGGCAGTCTAAGTTGCCAGTTGACGATTGTCTATTGCCTATTGTTCATACTCTATTATCTATTTTCAATTTCGAACTCACCACCAAAATAAATGGATATCGAAACGTTAGTTACCGTATAAATACTCAATACTAACTACTCAATACTACATATGTTATTCCTCGTCCCCACACCTATTGGCAACCTTGCAGATATGACTTTTCGTGCGGTAGAGGTTTTAAAAAATGCCGATCTTATTTTAGCGGAAGATACCAGAACATCGTCTGTGCTGCTAAATCATTACAATATAAACAAACCACTTTCTCCCTACCACCAACACAACGAACATAAAATTGTGGGGCATTTGGCAGACCAGATGCTTGCAGGAAAAACCATCGCATTAATTACAGATGCGGGCACACCCGGCATAAGCGACCCGGCTCATATGCTCGTGAAGGAATGTATAAAAAATAATATTGAAGTACAGTGCCTTCCCGGCGCCACAGCGTTTGTACCCGCACTTGTAAACAGCGGCTTACCCACAGATAGTTTTTGTTTTGAAGGTTTTTTGCCACTTAAAAAGGGCAGACAAACTTTTCTTAAACGAATGGCAGAGGAAAAAAGAACCATGTTGTTTTATGAAAGCCCAATGAGGTTATTGCGAACATTAAAAGACCTTGGCGAGTACCTTGGTATAGACCGCCAATGCAGCGTTAGCCGAGAACTCACTAAAAAATTTGAAGAAAATAAAAGAGGAAATTTACAGGAATTGTATGATCACTTTTCTGTAAAAAATGTAAAGGGAGAAATTGTAATTGTTGTAGGAGGGAAGCAATAGAATTAAAAAATATTGGGCGCTCAGCTTTGTAATTCTAATTAACAGATGTTGGGGCAGCTGCGGGCGGCGGTATTTTTTATACAACCTGCGCCGCTAAAAAGCTGCGGCTTGCACAAAAACACTAACCCTTTATATGCCGTCGCTCTTCAACTTTTTTTTAATTTGGCTTTTTCAATTGAAATATTTTTAAAACTAATTTCTTTTCTGGCATTAATAATAAACTGCCACTTCATCCAATTCTTTTCTCTTTAAATCTGGTACCCAACATTCATCTGCGGCATAACCAACAGGGATTAGTAGGAATGGCTTTTCATTTGCCGGTCTGTTTAAAACACTGCATAAAAAATTCATTGGGCTTGGCGTGTGCGTTAAAGCAATTAATCCTGCATTATGAATGGCGGCGAGTAAAAAACCGCAGGAAATACCTACACTTTCAGTGACATAATAATTTTGATGTTTGTGGTTGTCTGGTTCAAACTCGTAACTGCGTTTAAAAATGATAATCAAATAGGGAGCAATTTCTAAAAAAGGCTTTTCCCAATCTGTCCCAATTGGCTCCAAGTCTTTAAGCCACTCTTCACTCATTCTTCCTGCATAACTTTTTTTCTCCTCCTCTTCAGCAGCATGTCTTATTTGTTTTTTTATTGCAGCATCGCTTACCACGCAAAATGTCCAAGGTTGTTTGTGAGCGCCGCTTGGTGCTGTAGATGCTGACAGTATAATATTATCTATCACTTCTTTTGGTATTGGCTTATCAGAAAAATCTCTACAGGTTCTGCGTTCATTCATCCACTTATAAAAATTAGTAGACTTCTCTACCATTTCATCTGCAGAGAAAGATTCTTTAGTATAATTCTCAAAAGGAAATCCTTTTATTAATTTTTTGTCAGCCATTAGTATTTATTTATCTACAATCTAATAGAAAAATTACTTCGAAGATTATTAATGAGTATAAATATTTAATGTGATTTCTTATCGTTATAAAATATCTATAGTTCAATTAAGCCCACTGCGCCCATGCGTGAGGGATTGCAGCGGATCCCGCTTTTCTGCGGGAGTAGTGTAAAGCCCGACCCGCTTTTTAGCGGGACACGCCACAATTATTTAAGTTCTCAAAATATTTGAAAGGTTTTAATTGTAACCCTCATCCCTTTTCCCGAAATTTACCTTTCTAAAAACACAACCTACATGATAAGAGTTATTTGGATGCTGGTGTTCACACTTACCACACTTAGCAGTTTCGCACAACCGGAAAACCGCTGGCAGCAAAGAGTAAGCTACAAAATGAATATAAATATGGATGCTGCTAAAAACCAATTTAAAGGCAGGCAAACTTTAGAGTACAGCAACAACAGCGATAAAAGTTTGAACAAAGTATTTTATCATTTGTATTTTAATGCGTTTCAACCAAACAGCAGTATGGATGTGCGCAGCAGAGAACTTGGTAAAATTTTAAACAACGGTCGTCCGGATTGGGATGCAAGAGTTAAAGACAGGATTTCAAAATTAAAAGATGATGAAATTGGTTACCAGAAAATAATTTCTTTAAAAATGAATGGCGTTATACAGCCGTTTAAAATCCACGAAACAATTTTAGAAGTAAACCTTACCAAAACGATTCTACCAAAAACAAAAGTGGTTTTTGAGATGGAATTTGAGGCACAGGTTCCATTGCAGGTTCGTAGAAGCGGAAGAGATAATCCGGCTACAGGCGTACGTTTTAGCATGAGCCAATGGTATCCAAAAATGTGTGAGTACGATTATGAGGGATGGCACCCAACACCTTATGTTGCCCGAGAATTTTATGGTGTTTGGGGCGATTATGATGTTACTATAAATATTGATGCTGCTTATAAACTTGGTGGTACCGGTGTGCTTGTAAATGCAAATGAAATTGGTTGGGGGTATGACAAACCGGGTACGGAGTTGAAAATCATTGGAGCTTCAAAAAGAATTTGGCATTTTGTTGGAAAAAATATTCACGATTTTGTATGGGCTGCAGATCCTGAATACGTGCACCTTGTTAGGCAAATGCCAAATGGTGGAGCAACGTTACATGTAATTTACAACTACAAAGAAAATGCGCCTGCAAATGATACTGCGTGGAAAGAAGTGGCAGATGCTGCTGTGGCGGTATTGCCATTTATGGAAAAGAATTTTGGCAAATATCCTTACCCGCAATATTCATTTATACAAGGTGGTGACGGTGGAATGGAATACCCTATGGCTACTTTAATTAGTGGACCCGGTTTAGGAACAGTATTTCATGAGTGGATGCACAGCTGGTATCAAATGATGCTTGGTACAAACGAAAGTATGTATGCATGGATGGACGAGGGTTTTACAGAATATTCTTCTCAGTTAGTTGATGATTATTATACTGAAAAAGTGAGGCGTGTAAGAGCAGGTAACAAACCAGGTGCAATGCGTTACCTAGATTCAGTTGGCGCTATTTTGCCATTACATCATGAAGGAAGCTACAATTCCTATTTTTATCTTGCTCAAAGTAAAGTGGAAGAACCAATGACCACACATGCCGATCATTATAATTCAAACTTTGCTTACAGCATTGATGCATACTCTAAAGGTTGTGTTTTTATGACACAGCTTGGATACATTGTTGGCGAACAAACCCGTAATAAAATATTGCTCGAATATTACAATCGCTGGCGTTTTAAACATCCAAATGCAAATGATTTTATACAGGTAGCACAGGATGTAAGTGGCGTGCAGCTTGACTGGTATAAAGAATGGTGGATAAATACTACTAAAAAAATTGACTACGGAATAGATAGTTTGTGGGAAGAAAATGGTGTATCAAATATTAGGTTGAGAAGGGTTGGACAAATACCAATGCCGGTTGATGTTGTGCTAACAAAAAAAGATGGTACAACAGAAATGCATACCATTCCTTTAAACTTAATGTTTGCTGCTAAAAAAGAAGATGGAACAGAAAAAATAATTATAGAGGATGAATGGCGCTGGACGCATCCAACTTATACGCTTCAATTAAAAACAAGGCTGACAGATTATAAAAAGGTAGAAATAGATCCATCGCAACGCATGGCAGATGTAGACAGGAAGAATAATTTAATTGAATTTAACTGGTAAAAAATGTACGAAATAAATATGCGCAGGATCACATTAGCGGATGTGCCTGCGCTTTCTTTTATAGCTAAGAAAACTTTCTACGATACTTTTACAGGCACCTGCACGCCTGCAGATATGGATGACTTTCTTAATAAATTTTACAATGAAAGTTCACTTGCAATAGAGGTGGAGGACAGTGCTATGGAATATTTTTTCGCAGAAATGGAGGGGGAAATTGTGGGGTATATTTTATTCAGTGATGGTTCGGAAGATTTTGATGAGATAAAAGGAAGTACAGCTTTGGAATTAAAACGTTTGTATGTTTTAGAAGAATTTCATGGAAAAGGAATAGCGCAACAAATGATGCAGTTTTTTTTAGACCATGCAATTAGCCAAGGATACGACAATGCATTTTTAGGTGTGTGGGAGTACAATCTACGAGCACAGAAATTTTATGGTAAATATGGTTTTGTAAAAACAGCACATACCCACGATTTTCCTATTGGCAATACACCACAAACGGATGTTTATATGTGGAAGAATCTAGAGTAAAAGTTCACCGCAGAGAAACGAGTTAAAAGAGTTTTCGCAGAGTACTTAGTCTTTTTTCTTTGTGCAACTTAGCGCCTCTGCGTCTTAGCGGTTCAATCCCTGCAACCCTTCATTAAATTTAATCATCAACTGCATTAAGTCTGCTTGCTCATTTAAAGGCAGCGTAGCAGCTTTATCAAACACATCATGATATGCCGCAATGCCACCCTTTGTATAAAAGAAAAAGGATGGGACCTCTTTCTCTGTAAACCAATAATGATCACTGTTGGCAGCTTTTCCTCGTGCGCCAATCGATACTAAATATTTGTTCTCGTTATTGATTTTATTCATCAATGCAAACTCATTTGTAAACAAAGTAGCATTTACAAGGGTAATTCCATCCTCGCCCGTACCTGCCAAATCTGTATTGGTAAGAAAGCGAATATTTTTAAGCGGAACGATCGGGTGTTCTGTATAATATTTAGAACCAAGCAAACCAATTTCTTCTGCCGCAAATAAAATAAAACCGATAGAATATTTTTGAGGATGTGCTGCATAATATTTTGCAAGGCTTAACAACAATGCGACGCCGCTTGCATTATCATTTGCCCCCGGAAAATAAGTTTCACTACCCATACCACCAAGGTGATCGTAATGAGCAGTTATAAAAATAAACGAATCTGGTTTTTCAGTTCCTTTCACCATGGCGCAAACATTTGCAGCATCAAATTTTTTAATCAGTTTTGCTTCAATGTTTATCTTAATATTTTTCGGTAATTCAGTAAAGTGTTTTTTATCTAATTGAATCAGATTGTAATCTTCCTGCGTTTGGGCGGCATCCCATGTAAGTTTGTTTTCTAATTTTACAATAATTTTATTTTCTGCATCTATAAATGTTGCGCTGTCTCTCTGTTCCAATCTAGCTGCTGCTTTTGCTGTATGGCTATCAGCCCCAACAATATAATCTACGCCCGGTATCAATTTTTTACCATTTATTTCCACGTCCATTTCCCCAGGAAAAGTATTTGCAGCGAAAGAAAACATTTGCAGAAAATCTTTTTTGTCAAGTGGCAGTAAACCTGCATTTTTAAATTCGGCTGATAAAAAATCAGCAGCTTTTTTCATCCCATCTTTGGTGTAACCACGTCCCCAAAAGTAAGGAGAGGTAAGCGTATCAACTATTTTACGGTTGTAAGAAATATCCTGTGCCTTTAATTGAAAAAAAAGAATAGTAAAAATTGATAGGATAATAATTTTCATTTTTATATTTTGATAAAAATAGTACAAGCGCAGTAAATTAAATCACAATAAAATGATACTTTTAAAATAAAAATTATGCCTTTTATTAAAGTATGGATTCATTTTGTGTGGGCTACTAAAAACAGATATCCGTTTCTTACTATTGATATAAGGAAAGAAATTTTTAAGCATATTAAAGAAAACGGCAATCTTAAAAAAATACATATTGATTTTGTAAATGGTTACAGTGAGCATGTACATTGTCTTGTGTCATTAAACCAAAAACAAACAATAGCTGAAGTAGCACAATTAATGAAAGGAGAAAGTTCTCATTGGATAAATAAGCATAATCTCACGCAAGAAAAATTCGAATGGCAGGATGAATATTTTGCAGTTTCAATTAGTGAATCTGATGTAAACCGGGTAAGAGAATATATAAAAAATCAGGAAGAACATCATTCAAAAAAAACTTTCTCTCAGGAATATGATGAGTTTATAGCGAAATATGATTTTAGCTTGATGAAGGATTTGTAATTTTTAAAATTTATATGCTGGGCTAAAGCCAAATACAGTTGAGGCTAAAGCCCCATTTCAATTATTTTATTTTATCCCTACCCTTAAAGGGCAGGGCAATTCAAAGATGTATTCTGTAATAGGCTAAACATGTTAATAATAATTTGTCGGTCTCTGGAATTTTTAATTTATAGAATTATTTCACCTTGATTAGTTTAGATACTTGAAGATGATTGGCTGTCCTACTTTATGCCCTACTTAAGTGTTTTTGAAACGCCTCGTGTTTTACGAGTCGCTTCGGCTCTTTTGAATTGCCTCGCCCTTTATGAATTGCCTCGCCCTTTATGAATTGCCTCGCCCTTTATTAATTGCTCGCCCTTTATGAATTGCCTCGCCCTTTATGAATTGCCTCGCCCTTTATGAATTGCCTCGCCCTTTAGGGCGAGGAGAAAATTACAATCTCCAAATGGGCTTTAGCCCAATATTTTTCGGCTTTAGCCAATATTACCTCACCGGCACATACAACATAAACTTTTCCTTAAAATATGCCTCTTCAAATATTTTATTTATTTCCCACACATGTGGCTTGCAATTACTTTCAGATATTTCCAGTGCAAGGTCACCACCTTTTAAACAAATCAATCCGTTGGGTACATCTTTTTCGGCCTTAGCAGTTTTACGAATTAGTTTTCTGCTCCAGTGCCACAAACTGCCAAGCGGCGCTACCGCACGAGAGACAACCACATCAAACTTTCTGTTCTTTATTTCTTCTGCCCTTGCCTGTTGTGTAGTTATGTTTTTTAAACCAGCAGCTTCCGCTATACCATTTACTACTTTTAATTTCTTGCCAATACTATCCACCAAATGAAAGGTAGTTTCAGGGAAAAGTATTGCCAGTGGCACACCCGGGAAACCACCACCACAACCAAGGTCCATTACTTCCATACCCGGTTTAAACTCAAATTTTGTAGCAATCGCAAGGGAGTGTAATACATGGTGTAAATAAAAATTATCCATATCCTTGCGGCTGATCACATTTATTTTTTCATTCCAGTCCGTATATAAATCCTTCAGCATGGCAAACTGTGCTTCCTGCCCAGGTGTAAAATCTGTAAAATATTTTTTTATAAGTTCCATAGTACCATTCAAGTTTAAGAGTTTATTTTTTGGACCACAGATGATGGACGACAGACCACAGAATTAATAAAAATGCACCATTAAAATCTTTTGTCTTTAATCTTTTGTCTTGTTTCTCTGCGTCACTTCCAGCTTGCCTTGGGCTTCATCAACAGCGACGGTGCAAAAATGATGTAGTAAAAAAACATCCAGACATCTAAAAATAAAAAGAACGGGAACAAATCTTTTTCACCAAATTGCTTCATTGTTTTACTGTAAATAATAGCCTGTATTAGAAGAAATCCGGCAAAAATTGCAACACTTATTTTCCAGTCATATAAAAAAGCTGAAGCTATAAATGCAGGGTAAAATAAAAACTGTGAAAATGCATACATGCCCAGTAAAAACTTGTGTAGTGGTCGGTAATATTTTGATGTTGTGTAATGCCTGTTTTTTTGTTTTTTCCATTGCGCAAAACTATCCGGTGCGCTGCTTAAAGTAAAGCTTTCCTTATCTAAATTTATTTTTACATTTTTGTTTGTGGCAGCCATGTTTATAAAAAGATCATCATCGCCACCCGGTATGTTATTGTGTGCACTAAAACCTTTGTGGCGGTAAAAAATTGCTTTTTTGTAAGATAAATTTCTACCAACACCCATGTATGTTGTGCCTGCCAATGCATAACTCATATATTGCATAGCGCTATGGTAAGTTTCCCATCGTATCAACTTATTTAGAAAGCTGTTGTTTTTATGATAGGCACCATAACCTAAAACAATTTCTGTTTCATCATCATATATATCCTGCATGCTGTTTATCCAGTTTTCGCTGGCAGGTACACAATCAGCATCTGTCAATAAAACAATTTCATATTTAGCCGTTTTTATACCTATGCTTAATGGAAATTTTTTCCCTGGTATCATCTTCGCTTCTTGCGTTAGTTCTACCACCTGCATTTGTTTAAATTCTTTTTTTATTTCTTCCAGAAGGTATTTTGTTTCGTCGTATGAGTTGTCGTTCACAACAATTATTTCGTGCGTGCTGTTGTATTTTTGTACCAGAACGCCAGGTAAATTTTTTGCCAGGTTAGCAGCTTCATCTCTTGCACAAATAATTACACTTACAGCGTTCGTCCTGAAAATCGATTTTGGTTTTGTTTTATAAAAAGCAAGTCTCGCAAAAAAAAAGAGAAAATAAAACAACCTTATAAAAGCCAATATGCAAAAAAATATAAAAAGCAGCAGGTGCCAGTTTGTTAGTAATTTGGAAAAACTCATAGGCGCAAAAATAGCTTTAAATGTTTAATTGTTTTATTGCTTAATTGTTCTATTGTTGCATTTTTGCAAAAAGGAATTTATACTCTTCAATTATTATGGCGGCATTACAATTTAATTTACAACATACTGATACAAATACCAAAGCTCGTGCAGGTTTAATTACAACTGATCACGGCAAAATTGAAACACCTATTTTTATGCCTGTCGGTACAGTTGGTACCGTAAAAGCTGTAACGCAGCATCAATTAAAAGAAGAAGTAAAAGCACAGATCATTTTGGGCAACACCTATCATTTATATTTACGACCAGGGTTACAGGTTTTAGAAGCAGCTGGTGGTTTACACAAGTTTAATGGGTGGGATAAACCGATACTTACAGACAGTGGCGGGTACCAGGTTTTCTCTTTGGCAAACAGTAGAAAAATCACTGAGGAAGGTGTTGTTTTTAAATCGCACATTGATGGCAGTAAACATTTATTTACACCGGAAAACGTGATGGATACCCAACGAATTATTGGTGGGGATATTATAATGGCTTTTGATGAATGTCCACCATTTCCGAGCGATGAAAAATATGCAAAAAATAGTATGGAACTTACGCATCGTTGGTTGGAGAGATGTATAAAACATTTTAATGAAACACCGGATAAATACGGCTATACACAAAATCTATTTCCAATAGTACAAGGCAGTACTTATAAAAATTTACGTATTGAATCTGCACAATTTGTAGCATCTAAAAAGGCGGTAGGAAACGCTATTGGCGGGCTTTCAGTCGGCGAACCAACAGAAACAATGTATGAGTTTACGGAACTTTGTTGCGACATTTTACCAACTGATAAACCCCGTTATTTAATGGGTGTAGGCACACCATGGAACATACTCGAAAACATTGCACTCGGTGTTGATATGTTTGATTGTGTAATGCCTACCCGTAATGGTCGAAACGCTATGTTATTTACCTCAAAAGGCATCATCAACATTGATAATAAAAAATGGGAAAATGATTTTTCTGTTATTGATGATGGCATTGATTGCCCCACCAGTAATTTTTACAGCAAAGCATATTTACGCCATCTTTTTAAGGGCAAAGAATACCTTGGGCTTACCATAGCAAGTGTACACAACCTTGCGTTTTATTTATGGCTGGTTACTGAGGCTCGGGCACAAATTCTTGCAGGTACTTTTGCTGGTTGGAAAAACGAAATGGTGGTAAGGTTGCAAACGAGATTGTAAAAGAGAAAAGCTTAGAGAAGGAAAGATTAAAGATGGAAAAAAAGTTTTTCTATTGCTGCTTCCCGCTTTAGAGTCTTTGCGGTGAACCTCTATGCGAAAACTCATCTTAACTCTTTTCTCTGCGGTGTATGCTTTGAAGCATCATTTATATTTCTTTCCTCAAAATTTGTATCGGGCTTTTACGCTGCTGCCGCTCAAAGATAGCCGCATACACTTCAATCCCGGCTATGCTCAGCCGTTAATCTTATTTCAACTTTTATTAGTCACACTAAAAAATCTCTGGCGAAATTCAATGTAAAATCTTCTTCTTTTCGGCAGAGAAAAAAAAGGAAATTTTACTAACTTTTGTACCCAATTGTTTTTTACTGCGAAAATTTATTGCCAGCCTTTAAAACCCTTCATTTTCATTTAACTTTACAAAGTTAATTTTAGAAAAAGTTTAATTTCCTTTCCTTGCGCTTTATATTATTAGTTTTATTTTTTCTCGCTTTCAATCAAGCTTATACACAAACCTGCTCAGGCAGCCTGGGTGATCCAATTGTAAATTTTAATTTTGGTTCAGGTTCAAATCCCGGTAGTCCGTTGGCTGCTACCAATTACACTTATTCTTCAAATGATTGCCCAGTAGACGGATCATACACCGTAAGAAGCAATACGAATAACTGTTTTGGGAATACATGGCATTCAGTAACCGGAGATCATACAGGTAATGCAAATGGTTATTTTATGCTTATAAATGCGTCTGTCGCACCAAGTGCGTTTTATGTTGACACAGTACGGGGTTTGTGCCCTAATACAACATATGAATTTGGCGCCTGGATAATGAATGTCATTTTGCCAAGTGCATGCAACGGCAACGCAACCCAACCAAACATTACCTTCTCAATTGAAAAAACAGATGGTACAGTTTTGCAGACAAATACAACCGGAACGATACCTTCAACAACTTCTCCTATTTGGGTGCAAAAAGCATTTTTATTTACTACCACAGCTGCGGTGTCCGATGTGGTTTTGCGTATGATAAATAATGCGCCAGGTGGTTGTGGTAATGATCTCGCACTGGATGATATAACATTCCGACCTTGTGGTCCGAACCTAATGCCAAATATCACAAATACAGCCTCTCAAAGTACAGATTTATGCCAGGGCGAAGTCAAATCTTTCACCTTTACATGCACAGTATCCGCTGGATATATTAATCCCGTTTATCAATGGCAACAAAGTTTTAATGGCAATGCTTTTACTGATATTGTAGGGGAAAATACCACCACACTTCAAGCTCTTTATGGGGCTATATCTGCTGTCGGCATTTACAGGTACCGTTTGCAGGTTGCCGAAGCCGGTAATTTCGCATCGGTTCAATGTCGGGTTTCTTCGGAGCCTTTAACTGTTACAATAAAGTCGTTGCCGATTGCAAGTATTTCTAACAATTCCCCCGTTTGTGAAAATGCTACAATACTTCTTACAGCATTAGGTGGTACAAATTATGAGTGGCAGGGTCCTGCAAATTTTACATCGACATCTAATCAACCGGCAATACAGAATGCTCAATTCCAAAATGCCGGTATGTATACCGTGAAAGTTATTGGCACAAACAGCTGTTTTGTTACCGCCTCTACAAATGTTATAATAAACGCTGCACCTGTTGCTGCTGTTTCTTTTACAACAGATACTATTTGTGTAGGATCGACAATATTATTACAGGCCAGCGGAGGTACTAATTATGAGTGGTTCCCGGTAACTGGTTTAAGCACACCGAAGCTACAAGCCACACAGGCAAATCCTGCAAATAGTATTGTTTATAATGTAAAAGTAACCAACAGTTTTGGTTGTATAGATACTGCTTCAATTGATATTAAAGTAGTGAAAGTTCCTATAGTAAATGCGGGACTTGATAAGATAACCACGGTTGGAAAAGCCGTTCAATTAACAGGAAGTATTTCCGGCGATGTAGCTAGTTTTACCTGGAGTCCTACAAACTTTATGCTCAATGAAACAACACTGACACCTCTCGTAAATCCACCTACAGATTATCAATATGTGTTAACCGCTGTTGCTCCAAAAAATTGTGGAACTTTTACCGATACGGTTCAGGTAAAAATTATAAATGGAATTTTTATTCCGAATGCATTTACTCCAAACGGCGACGGCAAAAACGACACATGGAATGTTCCAGGACTTGAAATTTATCCATTTCATACATTGACTATTTTTGACCGTTATGGTCAAGTTGTATTTCAGAGACAGAAAACTTTTGTGCCATGGAATGGATATTATAAAGGTCAGTTATTGCCTTCAGGTGCTTATACTTATTTAATTGATTTGAACAATGGTACCCAAGTTTTGAGGGGAAGTTTTTTAATGGTAAGGTAACGAGCAATAAATTCAATACGCATGTTCCAATAGCATTAAATAAGTAACTTTACTTACTAAAACCCGGGTCATGAATAAAAAGTTTTTATCAATTTTAATGAGTATTTTTTTATTGATGAATGCTTTACATGCCCAATCAAATATCCAGCAGCAAAATGCAGCACAACCAAAAGATGCACCGGTTGAAGTTAGTATTTCAGATTTTAAAAAGAATATGCTGGTACATGAAATTGTAGTTTTTCGCAGTCAGTTAAATCAAAAAGAATTTCAAGGCCTTAGTCAGGAGGATGGTAAATTTTCTCTGCGTTTACCTGCCGGCGATAGGTACGACATTTTTATTTTAGGCTTTAAAGATTCAGTGAGTAATATAACTTTAGATATACCAGTATTGGGGCCTAATCAATCTTACAAGACTGCCAAAAAGTAGATCTGTTTCACCAGCCTGCAAAAACTTTTTTATTGGATGATGTAAATTTTGAAACCGGAAAAGCAGATCTTAAAATTGAATCTTTTCCGGTACTTGATGAGTTGGTAGCATATTTAATTAGAAAAGACGACGAAAGAATTGAAATTGGTGGTCATACAGATAATGTTGGCAAAACTGCAGCCAATATATTATTGTCAATGGAGCGTGCTAAATCAGTAATGGCATATGTGATAACTAAAGGTATTGATGCTTCAAGACTTGCCGCTAAAGGTTATGGCAGTTCCATTCCTTTAGTGTCAAATGCTACAAGAGAGGGTAAGGCAATAAACAGAAGGACGGAAATTAAGATATTGGAATAATCGATATTACACTGTACGCAATCTTAAAATTTTTTGGCTCATAAGTATTTTTTATCTTGTAAGGAATAAATATATTAGCTCCCATAAAGAAAATGTATCTTCAATATTCACCCAATCCCCCTAACTAAAATTATAAGCATGACAATTGTTACAAATTTTAAAATTCACACGCTCTTTTTATTATTTATGATTTTAAGCATAAGTGGTATCATGGCACAAAACGGAACTGTAGCGGGTT
>JBBRPX010000050.1:0-17782 GCA_038227505.1 Chitinophagales bacterium | reverse complement strand
GGAAATATAATTGAATCAACAACTTTGGTTGCAGCTTCCATATCGCCGGCTTCCATGTGGGATTGAATTAACCTCATCGGCCCAAAAAGAAAGTGACCGAGAATTAATATTGCTGCAAGCAGATATAAAATAAATGATGGCCAAAAGCTCGCTTGATAGTTTACAAAAACAGCCAATGCTAAAAACAATATACCAAGCCAAAGACGGTATTTAATAAGGGTATTCATCCACTTCATAGTTGCAAAATTTGGGCGCAAAGATAGGGCGAATTAAAAATGTAGGTGATGGAAATATTAAAGCCTTGTTATTGGATTTTTACACAGCATATACGTTTTATGTTGATTTGGTTGAGATATCAATTTCCAAAGGACGGGATATATCAACCGGTTCAATACCACTATTTTTTATTATACATGAAATATACCCTATAAACGGTATATAGTAACATATACAGTTAACTATATTTGATAAAAATTAATTATGAGAAAATTATTTATTATTTCGTTTGCAACTTTATTTTTTGCGTCATGCAAAACAGAAGAAAAGAAAGAAACTACTGTAGCTTTTAATTTAGACGCTGCAAAAACTGCCATTGCTGAAAGCAACAAAACTTACGGGGAAGGTTTAACAAAAGGAGACTCGTCTTTGTTTATCGGCAAATACACCAAGGATGGTTGCATAATGCCTGCTAATGCGCCAAAATTATGCGGTAGTAAGGCAATTGCCATGTTTTTTAAAGGCGCACAAGGCATGGGCGTACAAAACATCAGCTTAAATACCGAAGAAGTGATGGGTGGCCCGGAAGTAGTTGTAGAAACCGGTATGTATGAGCTGTTAGGCGCTGCCAATAAAAGTTTAGATAAAGGAAAATATGTGGTAGTCTGGAAAATGGAGGATGGTAAATGGAAAATGCACAGAGATATTTTTACAACAGATGCAGCGCCAGCCATGGCAAAATAATTTTTTAAAAGGAGGCTGTCGAAATTAATTTTCGCAGCCTCTTTTAATATTTAAGTTTCAAACAATCTTTCTAAAATTTCTTTTTAGACATTTATCCTTTTGCCGGATCATGCAAAAAATATCCTCTCGATGGTCCAGTACAGCGCAATGGCCGCAATAACGATAGAAACCGGTACTACAATGTTTTTCCTATAATCTGGCGTTTTAGTAAATCTATTTGCTATGGCGAGATACAATTTTCTAAATAGCAGGTAAGAAATACATATTACCGTAAGTTGTCCAAGTTCTACCCCTACATTAAACATGATGAGAGAAGTGAAATAAGCATCTTTTGGTAAGCCAATTTCGCTGAGTGCGCTGGCAAAACCCATTCCATGTATAAGTCCAAATAAAAATACAATTCCAATTCTTGACTTTTTTAAAGTAGGAGAAAATATATTTTCCAGTGCAACATATAAAATAGAAAGTGCAATAACAGGTTCAACGATGGCAGCAGGTGGAACAATTACTTTATACATACTTAAACCTAGTGTAATGGTGTGTGCAATTGTAAATGCTGTAGCTTGCCACAAGACAGGTTTTAGCTTTGGGCTTAATAAAAACAGGCTTACTACAAACAAAATATGATCAATGCCCATTGGCAAAATATGTCGATAACCCAATAACATGTACAGATAGGACACTTCTGTCTTAGACATTTTGTTTAATTCACCTGCAGCCGGGTGTGCCATTACACCGCTGCTCACCAGGAAGAATAAAATAAAAATACCCAAAGCCCTTGCAGCAAAGGCTTTGTTATTGTAATAGTTATTGTTGTTCATTTCAGTTAATTCTTAATTCTTTTTAAAAAAACACTACCAGCTTTGCTCTAAAAGAAAATGGATTACCTGGGGTGTAATTTAATTGTTCTACAGGCGCAGTTTCATTTTTTAATTGTGACGTTGTAGCAAACTGCGCTTCATTCCATTTTACATTAAAAATATTATCTGTAGCCAAACCAATTTCGTATTTAGCTTTTGTGTAATTGATACTTGCATCAGCTACAAAATAACCTTTTGCAACAATACTGTTGTCTTCGTTGGCAGGACGGCTTTTTAAATAGCGGTAACTAACACCACCGTTTAAACCAAGTTTTTGTTTGTAATAAATCCCACCTGTTGTAGTGGCAGTAGGTGCTAAAGGAATATAATCTTTGCCCTTTGCCTCTCCAATAGCCCGTGGTTTGGTAAAATTGATATTTACGTTTGCAAATAAATTTTTAGTAAACTGGTACCTTCCAATGATATCAATACCCTGTCTGCGTGTTGCGCCGCTTGGTTCAATATTACCATCATCGCCTACATAAACAAATTCCTGGTTAAGCTTTAAATACCACGCAGCAATGTTTAAATAAAAGTTTTTCGTTGGTTTTAAATACAATCCAAAGTCGGCACCGTAAGCAGCTGGTAAAATTTGTTTACCATCATTTGCGGTAACAACCCTGCTATCGTTGCTGTGAAAACCCCTTCCTGTTTTTACATACACCTGCACATTTTTATTTATGCTGTATTGTATATTTAATTTAGGGCTTACAATTGTTTTTTGCTGAGAAGGCAATGCTTCATTCACCAACTTATCAAAATAATTAAAGGTAAAATAGTCTAACCTCACACCTGCATCCAACAACCATTTACCGATACTTAGTTGCTGTTGTGTAAATGAGTAACCATTAAATTCTTTTATGTTCCCACGTTTTACATAATTTAAAAACTGCCTTTTTACTACATGCGCTAACCTGCTATCCTGAGTGGCATCGTACCTTAACCCAATACCGCCTGATGAAGTCAAAATGCTGTTGTTAAGAAAATACTTTTTTCTTAAGGTAGAGGAATATTTATAAATATTTCTTGCCTCTGCCTGGTTTATTTCATCACCGTTTACGGGATCATTTAAGAAAAAAGTAAAATCAGAAAATAGGCTGAATTTATATCGGTTATAAAAAACCTGATTGTCTAACACAGCGTTGTTTTTAAAAGTATGTTTTAGCGTAAGGTTTGCATTGTACCTTTCTGTTTTGCCTCCTTCTGAATTATCTATTGAGCCGAAGCGATCTATTGAACCGTCTTCTACTGCTCTTGTTGGTATTTGGCCTGATGCATTCCAGTTGCTTTTAAATGCAGATGCGGAGAAAGTTAAACTTGTGTTTTGAGAAAATGCTACATTATATTTTGAAAAGATATTAAAGCGTTTAAAAGCCTGTTTAGAAATTGTAGGTCCATCCGTATAATTATATTCTGATGCGATATATGCACTCTGTTTGTCTTTATTTTTCTTAAGCAAATCAAGCATTACAAGTGTGCGGTATGTATTAAAGTTACCCACTTCTACTTTTACCAAACTTGTTGGAATATTTTTAAAAGTAGAAAAAGCTACATACCCCGCTGTATTTAAATTACCATGCTCTGTGTAGTATGGCCCTGCGCCAAAGTCAATGTTATTAACTGTTTCAGCGATTATAAAATGGGTATCTGCATATCCCTGTCCATGTGCATGGCTTACCATGTTTACCGGCATACCATCTACACTTACCTGTACATCTGTACCATGGTCGCAATCAAATCCTCTTAAAAATATTTGATCTGCTTTGCCACCACCGGCATGTTGTGCAATAAACAAACCAGGTACAATGCGCAATAATTCCTGCGTACTGCGCACGGGTTTTAAATCTAAATCTACCCGGCTAATGGTAGCAAACTTTTGTTGCGTGTTAGCTTGCAATACAATATCTTTTAAATTTACTAAATCTGCTTTTAATGCAATAATCAAAGTTGCATTGCTATTTACTGCAACAGTAGCAGGCAAATACCCAACAGAACTAACAGTAATATTTTGCAGATTTGTTTTGTTCTCTATTATAAAGTTTCCGCCGGCATCTGTTACTGCGTGTATGGCTGCATTTGGAGAAGAAATTACTGATACGTTCTCTAAAGGCTCTCTGCTTTTTTCATCAACAATTTTACCTTTTATTGTATTTTGAGCATTTACAGAAAAAGTTGTTCCTGTAAATAATATAAATATTATCGTTTTTATTTTACGATAGATATGTTTCATTTTTAAAGTTTTAGTTTGTAAAAAATATCAAATACCCACAAGCTATATTCCTTTATACAAGAAAATAGCTGTTGCATAATGACTATGCAATACACTGGGTAAATTAAATCTGTATTTTAAAAACTAAACTTTTGGTGGACGGTAATTACTCTGCAAATAATTATTGAGGAGCGAAGATGCTCTATTGAAGAAATTCTTTTTTGTTGCTATTGCAATAGGTGGCGTCTCGCCTGTCGGCTCTGTAGAAAAATATTCATTTTGAGAGAACGCTTTCTTTTGCAGATCCAAATCTTTTGATGGTGATTGGTTTTTTAGTTCCTTATTTATTTCTTTATGTACATGGTATTTACCGTTTTCAAAATGCACGGTAGCCATGTGTTGCTGGTAAAATAATGCGTGGGCTATAATATCATTTAAATAAGGAAAAGCAGGTTTAAACAACACTATTGCGTAGCTGAACAAAATAATATGTAGCAATAATTTTTTCATTTGTTTAAACCTGCTCTGTAATTTTATTATGATTTAACTGCATTAATAATGCCTGCTCTCTTTAATAATTCAGGGTTTTTACTGCCTGTGCTCATGGCAGTTTTTAAATATTCTTTTGCCTGCGATATTTCTTTTTTATTATATTCTATTTAGGCAAGTTCTTTGTTTACATCTATGTTTTTTGGACGGATATTGTATTCCATCATTGCATATTTATGTGCGCTGTCCCACTGGTTAGTTTTACCGAATGACTTTGCCAGTTCTAAAGAAACAGAGTGGCCCGGCGTGGCTGCATCCAACACCAACAATTTTTGAACTTCTTTGTATTGTTCAGCAGCTTTTTTAGTATCGCCCATTGCCAAATAAACGTCTCCCTTTTGTTCACCAAAAGAATTGTTTTGCATAATGCTTGTGGCAGAATCAAGTAAGGCAAGTGCTTTTGTATAGTTCTTTTTATCTGTCTCAATTTTTGCGAGCCCTGCCATGCTTGGTGCGTAGCTTGGGCGCATAGCTAAGTTTTCTGTGTAGGCGTCTTCAGCCTCCTTCATTTTACCTGCATTGTAATAAAGATCTCCCAAAATATTTCTGCTCCAGCATTGTGGTTCGCTACCCGGCAATCCTGCTATTACAGCTAATTTCATTGCTTCAATTGCACCATTGTTATCACCATAAATTTCTCTTAAATAAGAGGCACGAGAGTAGGATTCCAATGAGGGCTTTATTGTCTGCATTTTATCTGATACTGCTACAGCTTCGGCGTAGTTGCCTAGTTCCACATTAGCATCTACCAATATGCCATATACATAGGCATTGTTTGGGTTGATGGCTCTTGCTTCTTCCG
Source organism: Chitinophagales bacterium (assembly GCA_038227505.1). Classification (GTDB taxonomy): domain Bacteria; phylum Bacteroidota; class Bacteroidia; order Chitinophagales; family Chitinophagaceae; genus Ferruginibacter. The sequence continues at coordinate 12,402 of JBBRPX010000050.1, read as the reverse complement.
CAAGTTTCTTAGCATCCGCAAACTGGTGCTGGCTCATTTTTAAAGATGCTTTATAAACGGTAGCTTCAAAATTATTGGGGTCGAGGCTTAAAACACCGTTTAATATCTTTTCAATAGCGGTGTAATAAAAATGGTGCTCACCGGTAATTCGTTGCTCAGCAATAAAAATGGTGGCAGCCTGTAAGCGCAATTTGGTATCTTCTGGTTTCTTTGCTATTTTTTGCTTTAGCTCTGCTATTTTTTCTTTTGTTTTTATCCATTCTGTAGCTTCTGCTAACGAGCCTTTTCGTTCAAGCAAGTCTGGAATATCCATTGGGTTTTGTTCATTCACATATTGCTTCAATTTCTTTTCGTTGGTATCGCAACTGTTCAGCGTAAAAAGTGCACAACCGGCAATTATAAATGAAAGGAAGGTGTAAAAGGTTAAAGAACGTTTCATGTTGGTTTTAGTTTTTTTGATATACGAAAAAAGAAGAACCGAAGTTCTTCTTTTTGTATGATATTTAAAGAGACAATCTTAATTAGTTTTTACAATTCCTATAGTAGGAGATTTGTAATCATCTGCGTACACTCTTACATAATAAGATGCTGCAGCCAAATTAGGTTTGCTGAATACAAAGTTATATTCCCCTTTCGGTTTTTTACCTTCTTCAAATACAGCTATTCTTCTACCTAGTCCATCGGTAATTTCTACACGGACATTATTAGCCGGATCTGTAAGGTTATAACGAATTCTTGTAGAAGTTTTAAACGGATTTGGATAAGCTGATAGGCCAATATAGCCAGGTAAAATACCTAACCCAACGTTGTCACTTTTTGGACCTACAAAGCTGGCGCCTCTAAAACCTCTCCATGGAGTTTGTAGGAAAGGAAATGCAGCTCTAAGTGTAGTATCATTTTTACCAACCCCTTCTTTAAAAGATATTGTTTTTATCAATTGTGGTGTTACTGGACTATTTCCCAATCCAGGAATATAATCATCGTACCATAAACCAATAGCAGCAAGAAATACGCCACCAACAGCCTGTAATTCAATTGTAGTTACATCATCTTCCAATCTTCTACCATTAGGGAAACCATCCATGTTTGGAATGTTCTGTAATGTTGCCCCGCTAGCAGTAAATCTTGGATCTGTTAAACCTAATACAGCCGCCTGTACTATACCAAGCGGGCTAAAGTCAGGACTGTTACGTGGTGTAACCGGTACAGCCATGTTCAATCTTAAATAATCGCCAAGGTGGGTAAAAAGTTATTGATGAAAGGTTTACCTGCTGCCAATGGATTATCGGCGGGTTTACCTGTAGCTAATTGATAAGGACGTAAGTTTGGAATACCTGTATAAAATGCAGGCAAGATATCTACTGCTCTTGGGCTCATAGCATCTGGCAATAAAATACTACCAAAGTTTGCTTCTGACAATGCTGTACCATCTAAAGCAGGATTATTCTTTAACGGATATAAACCTGGTTTACCGTTTCTAAAATCAAATCCACCTAAAGACTTTGATTGTATTCTTAAATCTGCCAGACCTGGAACCGCCGTACCAAACTTCGAATCATCCATGTACAATGCTAACTCTGGATTTTTAAAGTAAGGAATGAACTGGCCATCATTTGCAGGACTGGTTGCATTCCATTTATCCTTATCACCTACCGGAATAATTACCTCATTTGTTAACGGCATACCCAATCTTGAAACCTGGATCCATGCACCTGAAGTTGATGGCTTATCACCATTTGTACTTAAAGTTGTAATGGCCGGTCTGCTTGCGCTTGCATAAACACCAATAATGAAATCATTGTCTAATATACTGGTTGCAGTTGCTGTAGTTCTACCGGTTTTTTGTAGTGTACTTATAGGCACTTCGAGCGCAATTGTATGACAGTTTAGTTTTGCTACGCCATCTCTTGCGCCTTGCGATGCTTTTCTAAAGCCACCTAAATCAAACGCACCCCCAAGATCAACAAAGAAAGGATCATCTCTTGGACCACAGAAAACTTTTTCGCCCGATGTTGCAGTTGTAATGGCAGCATCTGCTAATGCTTCATAGCTAGCAGCACCTAAACCAACACCTGATTCAATTGTGCGTGGGCCAATATTGTTGGGAGGTACTGTACCTGCTGCAACAATAGTAGTGAACGTACCACCACCATTAATGCTTCTTTCGCATTTGTAAGTAGTTTTAAGATTTTGCTTACCTAAACGGATATTAAAAAATGTAGTAGGGTCTTCACTTACCTGCGTAAAAGTAAAGCGATAAATAATATCATCACCTGGGGTAGCGGTATTATTATCCACGTGAATTTCGTAACGGATATTTTCACCAAAGTTGTACCAGTTTGGTCCCCCGGCAGGGTGTTCAAAAGGTATATAGTTAGCAATCAAAATAATTTTGCTGCTATCTGTTGGGCTACGGAATGCATACACATCCGTGTTATCTGCAAGTGGGTCATTACTGATCAATGGAGCTTCTCTGTGGCTGGAGGCCGAAGCAGTAATTGCAAATGTGGTAGCACATAGCAACATTGCAGTAAGTTTTTTAAAATATTGTTTCATATTAACTTGTATTTATAATGATTTAAATAATGCTTAGAATCTTGGTTTGATGGTGTAATCGTATCCTCTCCATGGTGTTTGTACATAAGGGAAAGCCGGCTTAAACGTAGTATCGTTTTTAGTAGGGCCCGATGTAAAGCTCAACACATTTACAAGGTTTTTTGTAACCGGTGATTTACCAGGAATGTAATCATCGTAGAACAATCCAATTGCAGCCAATGCCACACCGCTAACTGCCTGAAGCTCGATGGTTGTTACATCATCTTCCAATCTTCTACCATTAGGGAAACCATCCATGTTTGGTATAAACTGTAATGCATTGCTACCGTTGTAAGCAGGATCAGTAAGACCAAGTACAGCTGCGTTAACAATACCAAGGCTACTGAATTTAGGATCGTTGCGTTGTGTAACCGGTACAGCCATGTTTAAACGAAGCATATCACCAAGAGTTGGTAAAAAGTTATTGATAAAGGGCTTACCTACTGAAAGTGGTCCACCTGTTTTACCTGTAGCCAATTGGTACGGCGCAAGATTTGGAACACCTGTATAAAATATAGGTAAAATATCTACTGCTCTAGGGCTAGCATTGTCCGGTAATAATATTGCACCAAATGCAGCTTCAGATAAGGCTGTACCATTTAAAGTTGGGTTGCCTTTTAAGTTGTATAAACCAGGTTTGCCATTTCTAAAATCATAGCTACCCAATGAACGAGCCTGTATTCTTAATGCATTTAATGCTGGGACTGCAGTACCGAACTGGCTGTCATCCATATACAAAGCCAACTCGGGATTTGTAAAGTATTTTGCAAACTGTAAATCGTTTGCAGGTGTGGTAGCATTCCACTTATCTTTTAAACCTACCGGTATAATTGCTTCGTTAACCAATGGCATACCTAAGCGAGATACCTGTACCCATGGGCCTGAAAAACTTTCAGTACCACTGTTTGCAGTTAATGTTTTTATTTGTTGTCTGCTAGCACTTGCCCATACGCCAATTACGTAATCAGCATCTAAAATACTAGTAGCCTGTGCAGCTGTTTTACCATCTTTCTGTAAAAGATTGATTGGAATTTTTAATGCAATGCTATGAACATTGTATCTGTTTAACCCATCAATTGGTGGGTTAGAAGTATTGCCTTCAGGACGGAAATTACCAAGATCAAATGCGCCTGCAAGATCAACAAAGAAAGGATCATCTACCGGACCACAAAATACTTTTTCGCCTGAGGTAGCTGTAGCAATAGCCGCAGTAACTAGCGCATCGTAAGTAGGTGAAGCTAAACCAGCACCACCATTTATAGAACGTGGACCGATGTTATTCGGTGGCACAATACCATTGGTTACAATTGCAACAAAAGCACCACCATTTACACTCTTTTCGCAAGTGTAAGTAGTTTTAATATTTTGCTTACCTAAACGAATATTGAAGAAAGTACTTGGATCTTCGTTTGTTTGAGCAAAAGTGAAACGATATAGAATATCATCTGCATTACTGGTTGTTTTATTTTTTATGTGTATTTCGTAACGAATGTTTGTACCGAAAGTACCATAGTTTGGTCCACCTTCAGGTAACTCAAACGGGATATAATTACAAATGATTGTAACGGTTGTTGGATCATCGGGGCTTCTAAAAGCATATACATCGGTATTATCTGCCAACGGATCGTTTGAAATTAGTGGCGCCTCCCTGTGGCTTGATGCAAAAGATGAAAAGCTACCCGCAAGCAACGCAAGCACCATCATTATTTGCTTAATTTTTAAAATAGATTGTTTCATTATCTGTAATATTTAGATTTATTATTTAGTGTTTTTGCAGGCAAACAATAGTGATAACCTGAATGTGTTTTTAAGCGCATTGTTGTTTGTGTTGTTACCTGTTGGTATTAGGTAAGAAAGATTAAACCCTGTATTCTTATATGCAAGACCTGCACCTACAGTAGCATAGTTTCTGTTGCCTTTCAATTTGTTCTCGTAGAAATAACCACCACGAAGAAAAAACTGGTCTTTGTAAGAATATTCAGAACCGAAGCCTAACTGTACTTCTTTTAATTCTTCTTTGCCACCGCCCGGTGCATCGCCATAACTTTTAAACCAGCTACTAACTACACCCTGGTTTTCGTAAGCTGCAACTTTAGCCGCATCTGTAGGATCTGGAGGAGTTGGTACCAATAATTTGTTGGCCTCTAACGTGAAGCTTATTTTATTATCAGTATTAAATGTTTTGTTGTAGGCTGTACCCAATGAAATGTTTGCAGGTATGTAGCTTGAAGTGCTACCGTAATCTATTTTGCTACCGAGGTTTGTGAAAGCAAGGCCGAAATTCCATCCGCTTTTTAATTTATAAAATGCAGAAATATCTGCAGCAACAGCACTACCATTTTTGTATGAACTGGTAGAACCTACATCGCTTGCAAGTCTGCTATTGATATAACGACCTGTTATACCCAACCCAAAACTTTCAGATAATTTGCGTGAGTAGCCAAGTTCTAACGCTACATCGTTTGGTTTAAAAGTTTTAATAGCCTGGCCATTGTCGTCTGTAAAGTTAAATTCGCCTTGGCTAAAATCTCTAACACCAAAACTTAATGCCTGGTTATTGCTAATTTGTAGTAACCGGATAATGCCAATTGAAACAAGTTTTTAACTTCCAACTCGCTCAACCATGGGGTATAAGTTGCCCCAATACCAAATTTGCCCTCATTGAAGGCAGTTTTGCCCCCATTGTAGAAACTTGAATTAGCATCGGGATTGGTTGCAACACCGGCATCGCCCATTGCTGCAGTTCGTGCATCGGCGGATAATCTTAAAAACGGCACAGCTGTGGTAATAGGATTTTCCTTTGCTGTTGTTTGTGCAGACACAGTATCTAAGTACATGGTAAGCAACAAAACCGGTAAGATTACTTTTGTAAATCTTAGAATCATTTTGTGAAGGTTTTTTTGATTGTATTAATAAATGAAATGTTGATGGTGACTTACGTGGATAACATGTGAATGGATTTAACAGAATGAAATACTAATTAAAATATTTTACTGTTTGAACGCCGAATACTTGTTAAAACGTTGTTAATGGGTTTTCATACAGTATGCCATGATTGTTAAAACCCCATCTTTTTAAAAATTAGTTTTGCTTTTTAGGGAAAACCTTACTTTTGCAGCCTTCAAACAAGTGGTTTAAGGGTCCCGTAGTTCAATGGATAGAATAGAAGTTTCCTAAACTTTAGATCCAAGTTCGATTCTTGGCGGGACCACTATACATACATGGGGGAAACGTGGGGTAATCAATGCCCTACGTTTTTTTTATAGTGGGAGTTAACCGTTTCTTAACCGTTTACTTAAATTCCTTGGTAATCTTCTCAAGGGTTAGTTCCAAAGAAATATTTAATTATAAAAAATTATTTTTTAGGGAGCATTATTAGAACGCCCATCGTCTTTGATTCCTCCGAAATACCAATCTTCATTTTCATAAACAAAATATATTTCACCGTTTGCATTGTTACCTGAAGCTCTGATTATATTGCCATCTCCATTTTTATAACTTTTTAAGGAACCATTTAGCATCTGTTTGAAGTAAGCTAAACCTTTCGAATCATGCAGTATTATATTATTAAGCCATTCCCTTATTGTTTCGCCACCAACTCCGTTCCCAAAGTTCGGAGAAGTCATTTCGACAATTTTTTCTTCGTCTTTTAAGTTCACTGCACTTTTAAAATTTTTCAAGAAAACTTACCACTTATGCTCCTTATTAGTAAGCAAATTTCTATTTGACCTTTTTTCTTGTGACTGATCATCGCCTTCGTGTTGCTCAATAGTTTTTAATTGAGGTTCCTCATTTTTCTGGCTGTTCTGAAGATTAATTTTTCGGCCCCTCTCTTTTTGAATTATCTTATTTATCGTTTGATCTTTAGCATAATTATTACAAACCTCATCTGCAATGCGATTACCTAATGAAAAGCTTCCGCAAAGGTTTGCCATCACTAAACGAACGCTTTCTTTATTGCCATTTTGACCCAAGTACACTTTTTGAAACATGGTATTTTGAAAGCGTGTATTACTTGGGATTTCTTGTAACAAAGTTTTTATTTCAGAATAGGTCTTGGACTGCTCTTCCGCCAGACCAAACAACCAAGATCGCATTCCCTCATTTATAAGATGTGTTTTATATCTACTAGAAACTAGGTACCAGAAATTCTGAAATTGCGGACTTGTTTGAGACTGAGCAAGAATTTCCTATGCCTAAAATTTTAATTAGCCTGCGGTAATCAAACAGCAATTACTATGATCGTTACTTTATAATTAAAAACAATAATCTAAATTTAAAACTAATTATTTATTTTATGTAAACTCCAGAAAGCATAGATACAAGGAAAGAAACTGCGTCTGAAATCGCTTTGAATATTTTGGAACGTTCGTGGCGTTCACGCACGCTTTAACTTATGAAAAGACGTCCGGTTGCTTTGCCTTTGTTCCTTTAAAAGCATCAATATTCGGATAAAAATCAGAAAGAATAATTTTCGAATGGAGAATACTTTTCTTCAAGTGTTCAGCTACTTTCACCATTCCTCTGCCGCTTCCACAAGCTATATCAACAATTGTTTTGCCTGCACTGCTTTCGATTCCTTTATTAACGATGGGCAGTATACATTGATACAAATCAAAGCTGTCTGATGCAAACTGCAAGAAGTCTGTTTAATAATTTCCAGACTTCTTCGAAAACCAGATTAAATCCTCAAACTTAAAGACATATGTTCGTCTGACAATTACACATGTTTGCTAACTTCCGAATTTGCGCAGACACCAAGGAAGGCAGAAGGAATGTTTTTATTTAATAGCAAATTGTACCATCAAGCGTGTCGTTTCCGATGCCAGTACTTTCATTTACAAGGCCATTTATATTAAAGCTGCCAGATGCCCCTAAAAACCTGCCTGTACCCCCGGTAATGATATTATCAAGATGTACTTTGACCATATCGTTGCCCTGCGGATTAATCGTTCCGGTATGGGTTGCAAATATCTGATCGCCATTGGCAGCGCTGATAGTTACGATACCTTAATATTAGGAAAACTTACCTGATCTTCAGCAACAAGAGTAAACCTTCCTATATGGGATGCGGTACCGGTTCCCGTACCCCCATCTGTAGAAGAAAATGTGAATTTACCTTTAAACGGAACACACCTATTATTGTGATCTTGCTTTTGGCAACTGCTAATAAACAGTGCGATGCCTGCGAGCAAAAGAACTAAGAGATATTTAGGGAATGCCTTTCGTAGAAGTATTGAGTCGTTGCGGCGAGAACTTAGAAAGAAAGACTTAATAGCATTTGATACTTGTTTCATAATTGATTTTTTAATTGTTATAAATATTTTACGATACAAATATTGCCCGGTTTACAGTTAAATACAATACGCTTTTTGAGTGATGCTGTGGAGGAAAATATGGATTATTCGGTTTTATAAAATTCTTTCGCGGAGTACTTTGGCAATGGCTTCTTTGCCACAGTTTACATGAAGTTTAGGGTAAATATTTTTGAGGTGAGTGCGTGCAGTATCAAACGAAATTTTTAATTCGGCAGCGATAGCTTTTACACTGTAGCCTTTTGTAAGAAGCTGCAATATTTCTTTTTCCCTTGTGGTAAGGTGATATTGTTGGCCGGATGATTTTATTTCAAAGCTCTGTAACACTCTTTTTGCTATAGTAGGCGACATGGGTGCCCCCCCTTTTATCACGTCATCGATTGCTTCAAATAATTTAAATGGAGAAGTCTTTTTTAGAATGTATCCGTTGGCACCCGCACAGAGGCTACTGAATAAACTTTCATCATTCTCAAACATTGTGTACATGATAACGAATGTTTGCGGCCTGGCTTCTTTTACTTCCCTTACTGCCTCAATGCCTGTTTTGCCAGGCATATTAATATCCATGATAACCACATCGGGTTTATAACGTCGAACAATGGTTGCCGCATCCATTGCGTAGGCATAATTTCCAATTACTGTATAATCATTGCTGTTGTCAATCATCACCACAAGTGAATTTCTTAACTGATCGTCGTCTTCAAATATTATGATCTCTGGCATATACTTTATTACTCACTTTGAGGTTTCAATTTAAACAGCCTTAAAATTATTTGTTTTTAAACCACTCCCACATACCCCTTTTGAGTGATGGGGTTGAAACGGGTAAGTTGATTTTCAATATTGCACCTTTACCAGGAGATGATTGAACCGTGCATGTGCCTCCCCAATTCTGGATACGCTGCTGAATATTTTTTAATCCGTTACGGTGTGTTAGCTGGTTTGTATCGAAACCTTTCCCATTGTCGTTTACCTGCATCAAAAGGTCATTGTCTTTTGCTTCTATATTTACAATTACTTCAGTTGCTATTGCATGTTTCTGAATGTTATTGATGGCTTCTTTAAACACAAAAAACAAATCCCTGCGCTTACCTATTGCGAGCTTCGCAGGTAAAGATTTTTCATCTATTTTAATAGTATACCGGATAGCTGTTGCATCAAAAACATCGGCAGCATATCTTCTCATATGGGCAGTAACCTGCTCTATTAAATCGTTTTTGCTATCAATGCTCCATACTATATCGTCAAGCGCTTCTGCAGAAGTCTGAATTTCATTTGAAATGCGTTTTAAATACTCAGACATCTCTTGGGGCTCGTTTATTTTCTGCTGACCTAATGCAGAGAGCATGTTAATGTTGGTAAGCCTTGCGCCTATATCATCGTGCAGGTCCCGTGAAATACGCTTACGCTCTTCTTCCTGCGTAACTACCATCGCTTTAATCTTCTCAGCCTGTTTTCTTTTTAAGACATTAATATGATTTCGATTTAGGGTGAATCCTATAGTCCCAACAACTACTGCATATAAGGTACAAGCCCACCATGTGGTCCACCAGGGAGGAAGTACCTTAAAAGAAAAAGTTGTTTCGCTCCAGACGCCGAAAGGGCTTACTGCTTTTACCTTAAAGGTATAATCGCCTGCCTTCATATTACCAAAAACGGCACTGGAATTATTGCTTAACGGGCTCCAGTCACTGTTATCACCTTCAAGTTTAAATTGGTATTTAACCTGTTTTGCCATTGCAGGATCTATTGCCAGAAAATCGATGGTTATCGTGTTGTCATTATAGGGCAGTATGAGGTTGACGGGCACCGGATAAAATGGGCTTACTCCATCAAGTTGTATGTCGCCATATTTTTTTTCTATACTGTCCAAAACTTCGGGCGATAAAACTTTTCCAAATGATGTAATCATATCATTTAGCAAGGTAAGGCTATCAACTCCTTTATTACTTTGCCTCAGGTGGACAAGGCAATTCCAGCAAATGTTTTCATCGTTTATTTTTATCGATTGTATTTTCAGAGTCAAGGCGGCTTTATTCCTCTTATTAATGGCTGAATAATCAAATCGTATGAGTTTTCCTTGTCCGCTGACCACCCATACTATTCCTTTATTGTCAACATACAGGGCGCCTGTGCTTACATCTTTAAGAGGGCTGCCGGTATCACTGGTAAAATTTTCAAATTCCTCATTCTCCCTATTGCTATCGTTTGATGGAGCTTCTTTAAGCCCCGACAAACCATGAGTCGTTCCAAACCAAATTATGTTTCTGGTAGTATCCTCGGCAATTATCGAGATTCTGTTATCTGCAAGCCCCTGTTCCTTCGTATAAGTAGTAATTTTTTTTCCATCGTATTTACTTACACCTTCTCCATCGCTACCGATCCAAAGATTTCCATTTTTATCTTGAAGAATTGATGATACTAAATTGCTAGGCAGCCCCTGCGCCGTCGTGTAATTGGTAAAGCTATTCCCGTCGTATCTACTTGCCCCGCCTCCATGTGTACCGAACCAAATGTTGCCGGCTTTATCCTGTACTATACTCCATACATCATTTCCGGCCAGCCCCTGAGCTGTGGTATAATTTGTAAAGCTATTGCCATCAAATTTGCTGACGCCGTTGCCCCGTGTTCCAAACCAGATGTTTCCTGCTTTATCCTGCATTATGGTAATAATTGCATCACTAGCCAGACCCTGTGCAGTAGTATAATTGGTAAAGCTATTTCCGTCATATTAACTCACCCCTCTATCCGTACCAAACCAGATGTTTCCTGCTTTGTCCTGGATCATACCCCATATTTTATTATCTGGCAAACCCTGGGCTTTAGTATAGTTCGTAAAGCTATTTCCGTCATATTTGCTTGCACCTCCCTCATACGTGCCAAACCAAATATTGCCAAGTTTATCTTGTATAATCCCAAATACTAAATTGGCCGCCAACCCTTGTGCTGTAGTATAATTCGAAAAGCTATTGCCCTCGTATTTGCTAACCCCGCCTCCTTGTGATGTAATCCAAAGGTTGCCCGCTTTATCCATAAGCATGCTGTTTACTTTATTCTCAGGCAGTCCCTCCGTTTTGGTATAATTCGTAAACCTGCTGCCATCATATTTGCTCACCCCTCTTGTGTGGGTGCCGAACCACAGGTTGCCGTCTTTGTCCTCCACAATGCAGAATACATTATTATCAGCCAATCCTTCAGTTGTTGTATAATTCGTGAACCCGCTCCAATCATATTTGCTCACTCCTGCGTTTGTGCCGAACCACAGGTTGCCTGCTTTATCCTCAGCGATACTATTAACAGAATTATTCGCAAGCCCTTCAGTCTTTGTATAATTTGTGAAAGTGCTGCCATTATATTTACTCACACCTCCTGCATCAGTACCGAACCAGAGGTTTCCTTTTTTATCCTGGATCATACAGCGTACATAATTATCTGCCAGGCCCTGAGACTTTGTATAATTAATAAAAGTTTTGCCATCGAATTTGCTAACGCCTCCCTCGTGGGTACCGAACCAAAGATTACCTATGCTATCCTGAATAACGCACGTTACAAAATTGTCGGCCAGGCCATTGGCAGTAGTATAATTTCTGAAACGGTACCCGTCATATTTACTCACTCCTGAAGTTGTGCCAAACCAGAGGTTGCCTCCTTTATCTTCTATAATATAAAATACAACATTACCCGCGAGCCCCTGAGTCATAGTAAAGTTTGTAAAACTTTTCCCATCATATTTACTCACGCCTCCGCCGCCAGTACCAAACCAAAGGTTTCCGGCTTTATCGGTTGCACTGCAAATAATATTGTTAACAGGTAGACCTTGCTCCGTACCGTAATTGGTAAAGAAAGGAATGCCGACCTCCGATGAATATATTTTGATAACAGGTTTTCCTGCTTTTATTACTTTGGGTTGATTGCGGGCATTGATGCTGGTTACCTTTGGTGTGGCAAAACTATTTTTCCTGATATTATTGATTGGCTGTAGTTTTTTTGCAGTATCATTACGAGCGTGTGAGGAAGTTTGATGGTTGCATGAAATGAAAGTTAAAAAGCATACCAATGTAATGCAATACCAGAAAAGGTTTTCAGTCTGTGATCGTCTTTGTTTTAGTGATTCCTTTTTCAAGATATCTCTTTATTGCTATTAAAATTACATTTGTTTTCCCGCTGATTTTTATTCCATTCAAAATGTCAATATATTTGGTTGCATAACCACCAACAGAAGTACACATCTTAGTCAGTGTCTCGTCCTGAAAAAAGTTTACACATTTTTATTGATAATCTTTGGACAGATTTGCAAATTTAAAATAATCCTGTATAAGGTTTACATTTGTTTTAGTGGACAAAGCGTAAGCAAGCTCTGCTGAGGAGCAACTTGCCAGGAATACTTAACGTCATGATGAATTTTTCATAAATGTTATTAAAAAAAATTTGTTCGTTGCCCATGGCGGGTACTACTGTTGCCATGAGTTTGTTGAATGCCATTCTTGATGCT
>JBBRPX010000049.1:0-18225 GCA_038227505.1 Chitinophagales bacterium | reverse complement strand
CAAGCTCCCTCTTCTTCGGAGAGGGCGGGGGGTGAGGTAGAATATGACATCTTAATTTATGTAGCCAATTGGCCCGAGCGCCGCAGCCATGCCTGGAAGACGTTGCTTTGTGCAAGGGCAATTGAAAACCAGTGTTATGTTGTTGGCGTAAACAGGGTAGGAGACGATGGCAACAATATTTATCACAGCGGCAACTCTATGGTTATTGATCCTGTTGGCGCAGTACTTTATCATAAAGCAGATGATGAAGATATTTTTACCATTACTCTTGAAAAAGAAAATCTTAATGACGTGAGAACTAAATTTCCATTTTTAAGAGGCGGGGATAATTTTTCAATAATCACCCTTTGATATCTCAGCCACTAGACTGAAGAAAATATGGTTTGATGTAAGCGAAATATTCTTGTAAGGGTTACGGTAAATTCTTTATCAATTTTTTCGTTTCTTCCATTTTCTTATCATATCCTTTTAGCAACGCATCATAGCTTGTAGGCACAAACACATCAGGAGGTACTCCCGTTCCTTTTATTGTTGTATGGTTATACTGAACTAATCTATACAAAGGCAATCTTACACGCACACCGGTATTGGGTAATTTTATATCGGGAATCATTATACCATTATTTCCATACCAGCCGCCACCGGTTTCTTCGCCTAACAAAACAATATCTTTTTGTCCTTTTAAAATATTGCAGAAAATGGCAGACGCTGAAAATGTAGGACCACCTGTTAATATATAAACCTTACCGGTATAGTTATTATTTTTAAGTTTATAGTAATGTTTTTCCAGATAACGCATGTGGTATTTTCCATCCTTGTTTTTCCTTGAGATCAACAACATTTCGATACTGTTTAAAAAACCTCCTTTTATATATTTTCCATAAGGACCAATTCCTCTGGAGGGTGTATACAATGTATCTGCCACTCTAAATTTTTGCCTTGAAATATATTTTGTTAGCAGTGTACTTGTACCAACCCTTCCACCGCCATTGCTTCTCAGGTCTATAATAACATTGTTTATTTTTTTATTTTTAATCTCCCTAAATGTTCTTCTAAAAAATCCCCGCAGGTTTCCTTCTGAAAAAGTGTTTAGAGTAATAACGGCTGTTGTGTTGGCACTGTCAATTTCCAGAGATCTGTATTGGAGATTTTTTTTCTCTTTAGGTTCCGTATTTTTCTGCTTCCTAATAATACTGTCTTTTTTTAAAGAATCTTTTGCAGGAACAAACAATGGTACAGTTATTTTCTTCTCTGCACCTGTACTGTCCAGATAGGTAACCTCATAATTTTTACTGAGGCCAAAAATGTTTCTATGGTAGTATGGAAAGTTTGCGCTAAGCCTTATATAATTTACATTTTCTGCATAACCATCTTCGGGCAAAAACTCAAACATGTATTTTATAAGTAGCTTATTGGGAATACCATTTATAGATGTTATTAATGTTCCTCTTTTAAAACTACTGTCTTTTTTATAATTCATGTTACCTGTTACGGCCATTGTATCGTTCCATATTTTCATATATAAAGGAAATGCCGGAATTGCTTTTCCCTGTACCCATTTGCCATAGGCTTTACTAAGACCAATACTGGTATGCCCACAATGAATTTTTTCAATAAGTGGCGCCAGGGAAAGCCAAGCAAACTGCTGCTCCGTCATGCTATCAGAAATACGGTTGTAATATGTAGCAAAATATTCATCCATTTTTTCTTTCGGTGTGTACCAATAAAGTGATGGGTGTTTTGCTTCGAGTATTTCTCTTAGTAAAGTGTAATCTTTTTGCAGGATTTCTTTAGGATACTTTTTTGCCGGATTGTAGTTTTTTGTAGTGGCACAGGAACACATCCCAGTAATAATACAAATAAAAAAATAGCCGTAAAATTTGTTCATAATAAAAAATAAAATTAATACAATCGGTACCCAAACAAAAATTATGAATGTTATATAAAATAAAAAAGCCGCAATATTTGCGACTTTTAAAATTCTATTTTTTCAGATGGTTCCATCCCTGCGCAACCAATGCATGTTTATTACCTGCTCGGGTTATCAGCGTTTTGCCTTCGCCTTCATCCGTCATGTAGCCAATAATACTGACAGATGGATTTAATTTAATTTGATCATAATCTATTTGAGATACTGTAAATAATAATTCATAATCTTCGCCACCGCTGAGTGCGCAAGCTGTTGGATCTGTCTTTAGTTTGTAGGCAAACTCTTTCATATCGTCTGCAAACGGTAATTTATCTTCATACAATACGCAACCAAGTTTGCTTTGTTTGCAAATGTGCATTAGTTCGCTGCTTAAACCATCACTTATATCAATCATGCTGGTTGGTAAAATATTTTCTTCTGAAAAATATTCAATGATATCTTTTCTTGCCTCTGGTTTTAATAACCTTCCTACTATGTATGTCTGGCCTTCCAGATCCGGTTGTGCACCGGTTTCCTCAAAAATTCTCTTTTCTCTTTCCAACAATGTAAGTCCTAAAAAAGCTCCGCCAAGCTCACCACTTACACAAATAAGATCACCTGATTTCGCACCGCTTCTTGTAACATATTTATCAGGTGCTACCTCGCCAATTGCCGTAACACTTATTACAAATCCACGCAAAGATGTAGTTGTATCTCCGCCCACCAAATCAACGTTGTATTCTGCACATGCTGCATAAACACCATCGTAAAATTCATCGAGGCTTTCCAGCGCAAACCTATTGCTGAAACCAATACTTAACACAATTTGTGTAGGCGTTGCATTCATTGCATAAATATCACTCACGTTTACAACTACCGCTTTGTAGCCTAAATGTTTTAGCGGCGTATACGACAAATCAAAATGTACACCTTCCAATAAAAGATCAGATGATATAACTGTTTGTCTTCCAAAATGATCTATTACCGCAGCATCATCTCCCACACTTAAAATGGTGGAAGCATTTCTTGTCTCATTGTTTTGTACAAGATGATCTATTAAACCAAATTCCCCAAGGGATGATATTTCTGTTCTTTCCATATTTGTAATTTTAAATTTCTTTACCGTTTATTATTCCTCTTAACTCCTCATGAATTAATCCGTTTGTAGCCAATATTTGTTTTTGATAAACTGAATAATCTTTTCCACTGTAATCCGTTACTTTTCCTCCTGCTTCTTTGACCATCAAAAATCCGGCAGCACTATCCCATGTTTGTAAGTGGTGTTCAAAATAACCATCAAACCTTCCTGCTGCAACCCAGCACAAATCTATAGCTGCGCTTCCCAGTCTTCTAACAGGAATTGCTTTTCTTATTAATTTTTCAAAAACCTGCAAGGGTCCATTTTTTGAATCTAAATAAGTGTATGGAAAACCCGTTACCAGGCAACTATTGCCAACATTATCCTTATTGCTTACAGATATTTTTTTTTCGTTCAATGTTGCACCCATTCCTTTTTCTGCAACAAATAATTCATTCAAAAATGGATTGTAAACAGACCCCATTATCATTTCTCCATCTTTTTCAAGACCAATACTTACGCAACATATAGGTATTCCGTTTGCAAAATTAATTGTACCATCAATCGGATCAATGATCCATTTAAAATTGCTTTCCGTTTTTACTTCTCCCGTTTCTTCGCTCAGTATAAAATGATCAGGATATGCTCTTTGTATCTCTTCTATGATGGCTTTTTCTGACGCATGATCTGCTTCAGTAACAAGATCATTGATATTGGTTTTGCTGCTTATTGTAAATTTCCCATTAAAAAAATGTTGCATTTGTGAAGCACCCGCCCGCACCGCATTTAAAAGTGTTGCTTTTAACATGCTGCAAAGATAATGTGTGTTCTCGTTTTTGGTATAATTGAGTTTCTGGTTATTTACTGCGGAGACGCAAAGACGGGAATGTTACTTTTTATTTTGAACGATTCAACAAAAAGAAAAAACAAAGCGATTCCGAAAATGGCTGCTATTGTCACCCTTGGATTACACAACTACCTTTTTGTATTCTTTTTTCTTTTTGTTTCTTTGCGACTTTGCGTCTTTGCGGTTAAGAAAGTTTTTGCTAACCAAAATAAAAAATCGTATTTCGTATTACATGCAACTCTCTATCATTATTGTAAACTACAACGTAAAGTTTTTTCTGGAGCATTGTCTGCTATCTGTTATAAAAGCATGTAAAGAAATAAAGGCAGAAATTATTGTGGTTGACAACAATTCTACCGATGGAAGCAAAGAATATCTTACTCCTAAATTTCCCTCTGTAAAATTTAATTGGAACGACATAAATCTTGGTTTTGGTAAGGCAAATAATAGTGTACTAAAGGATGCGAAAGGGGATTATATTTTATTTTTAAACCCTGATACTATTGTACCCGAAGATTGCTTCATAAAATGTATTTCTTTTTTTAAGGATAATACAGATTGTGGAGCGCTGGGCGTTCGTATGATAGATGGAAGCGGGATTTTTTTAAAAGAAAGTAAAAGATGTTTGCCAACACCATCTGCAGGACTTTTTAAAATGATTAGCCTTACAAGCGCATTTCCTAATTCTTCTTTTTTTGCAAAATATTATGCAGGTCATTTACCTGAAAAAGAAAACAATAAAGTGGAAGTGCTCGCTGGTGCATTTATGATGTTGAGTAAAAAAGCGATAGAAGTTACAAAGGGTTTTGATGAAAGGTTTTTTATGTATGGAGAAGACATTGATTTAAGTTACAGTGTTACAAAAGCCGGATTACAAAATTACTATTTGGGAGAGGTTACCATTATTCATTTTAAGGGTGAAAGCACTCAAAAAAAGGACGCCTCATATATAAAACATTTTTATGGTGCCATGCAACTCTTTGTAGACAAGCATTACAAAACAACGAGCCTAAAATATTCAGCCATGTCGGTTGCAATTACAACGGGCAAATTAATTGCGAGCATTAAGAATAATATTAGTCACAATAAAAATGCTATAGTAAAAACCGCTTCATTAAATATCCTTTTTATTGGTGATGAAAAGCAATTTGAACTGGTTAAAAAGATTTTTAATTATACACATTATTGTCTTGATAATTTTTTAAATGCATCTAAGGGCGTTAACACAGATGAAATAAAATTAATCATTACGGAAAAAAATATCGAGGCTATAATTTTGGGGGAGAGCGAAAGTTTTTCCAATTTGGAAATTATAAAAACGTTGTCCCTTTTACCAAACATTTGTAAATTTTTATTTTACGAAAATACTGCTGATAGTATTATTGGTAGCCACGATAAAAATAATAGCGGTGAGTTTATATCAAGTTTTTAATAGCTTCTTCTAGTTTAGTATTTTCTCCCAAAGGAAATATTGCCTCTTCCATATCCTGAAGGTGTTTTATTTCTTGTTCCAAATTAAATTTACTTTGATTAGCTGCTACAAAATATTTTTTTTCTGCCAAATATTTCGCAAGATATTCTTGTTCACTTTGCCCCGGTGTTGGTATTAAAATTGCTTTTTGTTGTAATGTTATAAGATCCATTACAGTGGAATATCCGCTTCTTGCAACGATAAATTTTGCAGATTGAATAACTGTGCTTAATGCTATTGCAGATAGATGATTATAAACAATCAAAGCATTATTTTCGTTTATTATATTATTGGTTTCGGCTGGTAACCCTCTTACCATAACCATTCTAAAAGAAAATTTAGCCATTTCTAAAAGCATTGCTTTTTCTAAAGTTGTACGCTGCGGCTCTGGTCCTGAAATTAATACAAGCAAATCAATATTTTTTTCTGTTGGCTGCTTTCTGAATCTTGATAAGACTCCAACATATTCCGTTGGCACGTTTGGTAATATCTTTGGATGAGATAATTTTCCAGCAAGATCATATGGCTCTTCTTCATCTGGAATCCAACATTCATCAAATTTATTTATTTGTTCGTAATTTATTTTTTTAACAAGCTTGTTTGTAAATACACTACCCGTTTCAATTGCAAGTTGGTGGGTAATAAATATACTCTTAATGGTTTTGTTGTAAAGACCATATCGATTGTCAGAAATTACAATATCTATTTTATACTTTTCTATTATTTGCTTTAGCCATCTGTGTTCGTGCTTTATTACTTTTAATATGTTAGGCATCTGCCCAATTATTTTTGCAGCAAAAAAAATCTTTTTATTTGAATAAGAAATTTGGTATCCCATCAAAGGAAGAATTGTGAGTTTTGGAAATTCTTTGCGTAATAATTCAGCAGAATTTCCATCGGCAGCAAGTAAAATATCAAAATCATTATCTATTAATATTTGAATAACAGGTATACAGCGTGTTGCGTGCCCAAGTCCCCAGTCTAAAGGCGCTACCAAAACTCTCTTACGAGTTATGTTAATATTTTTAATGATAGCAGATAAATTTTAATGTTTGTAAGTAAAAAATTGTTATTTTGTATTACAATTATGCAAAAGATAATAAAAATAACATCATTGGCTCTTATAGCACTTGCATTGGTAGCAACCGGTTGCTCTTCTACCAAAAAAAGCACATGTGGCTGTACGGGAATGGTGGGTTATAAATAAACCAATACTATGACATCCAATCGTGATCTTCTCGTAATGTTTAGGCAACATGCCATGACACAGCAGGATATTGACAAACAATTATCTCAGCTAAACAATATGTTGTTTACTACTGAAAGACTTGACAATTTTGTTGGTGCACATGAAGTATTAGATTTGAATAGATATAAGATTATTAGCAATCCAGTAGAAATTAAAAAAATGCTTCGCCAAAAGAAACTTACAAAACCTTTTGTATTTTTTAATAATAAAAACTAGTTCAAAATCTTTTTTACCCAAGTTTTTCTAATGCTGCTTTTAACTTCTGTAGCACATTTACAACATCTTCTTTTTTTACACAACCTACACTAATTCTATACCAACTACTTTCTGCTTTGGCACCAAAACTGCTAAACGGAACCATTGCTAATTTAGCTTCGTTTAAAATAAACTCAGTTACACCTGTTTGGTTTTCTATTTTTACTCCATTAAAAGTTTTACCAACTAGGTCAATTTTCACAGTTAAATAAATAGCTGCCTGTGGATAAATAGCATCAACCGAATAACCGTCATTTTTTAACGCAATAAAGCCTTCGTATAAATTTTTTAATCTAAAATTTATCTCACTTTTAAAATTTCTAAAATAGCTGTCTACAACATCTTGTTGTACCAAAAATTTTGCAACAGCTTTTTGTTCAGCCATTGGCGCCCATGCACCAACATGGCTGTTAATAGCTTTCATTTTTGCAATTAAATGTTTTGGGCCAAAGCTCCAACCCACTCTAACACCCGTGGCGGCAAAAGCTTTGCTAATACCATCTATAAAAATGGTATAATCTTTCATTTGTGGTCGTAGCGTTACGGGATTATAATGTTCCGTATCACCAAAGGTTAGTGTCCAATAAATTTGATCGTATAGGAGATATAATTTTTTTTCACCTTCACCTCGTCGTGCATTCTCTGCAATAATTAAATCGCATATTTCAATTAAATCTTGTTTTTTAAAAACTGTACCTGTTGGGTTTAAAGGTGAGCACAATGCTATCAACGCAGCACCTGCTATATGCGGCTGAATTTGCTCCGCAGTTGGCATGAAATTATTTTCCTGTAAAGTTTCAATCTTTACATGTTCGCCCTCAGTAAAATGTGTGTAGTGGTTGTTGTTCCAGCTTGGTACAGGATAAATTACCTTGTCTCCCTTATCAACAATAGCTCTGAAAGCCGCATATATCAAGGGTCTACCTCCTGCTGCAATTAAAATTTCTGAAATATCTAAGTCAAGTTGTTGTTTGTTTTTTAAAAAGCTTGCTACCGCTTTTCTAAGATCAGTTTCTCCATCAGCAATAGGGTAAGTTGTATAGCCTTGATCGTATGCCTTTTTAATTTCATCACGCAATAATGCAGGTATAGGAAATTCTGATGAATCAAAGTCACCAATTGTATAGTTATAAATTTGCTCTCCTTTACTTATTTTTTCTTTTATGATGCCGCCAAGCTTTACGATTTCTGACCCGATCAATGTTTGTGCAAGCGCACTCAGCTTTGGTTCTGCCATAAAAATTAATTAAATTAGGTATGAAAAAAGGGTTTTTACAAATGTAAAGAATAGAGGCTTCTTAACAAAGCTATAATCTCTTTTAGATTTAACGATATTGGATTTATTCAGTATTATTTTAACCCACAAAATGTAAAAATCCTGTAAAATAAAAAAACCCCTGTTTTCACAAGGGCTATCTAACCTAAAAACTACACCTGAACATTCTTTATGCATTACGTGGAACAAAAATTCCTACAAATACAATTTAATCTACGAGAATGCCAGATAAAAAGATTTGATTTTAGTGGTTATTCTGAAATTTTTTTTAATAAAACAGTATATATTTTTACCTGTTCATGCCAAGTAAATGCATTGGGGTCGTACCAAGTGCAATAACAATATCCCTCTTTTGATATAAAAGCTATAGTCATTTTCGGACTACCCGATTTTAATTCTACAATATCTCCTGCTTTAAACTCTTCCATAATAATTATGTTATAAATTAACGACCCATGTAAACCATTAAGATCTGCACATCACTAGGGTTTACACCGCTTATGCGACTTGCTTGCCCTAACGTACGTGGTTGTATTTTTTTAAACTTTTGTTTTGCTTCGTTTCCAAGCGATACTAATTTTTCGTAGTTAAAATCTTGTGGAATAGACAAATTTTCGAGCTGGCTCATTTTTTCTACCAATTCTTTTTCTTTTTCTATATATATAAAATATTTAATTTGAATTTCAGCTTGCTCTAGCTCATCTACTGAAAACGCATTTAATGCTGTTTTGATCGATTCAATATTTAGCATCATTTCAGCAAGAGACACATTTGGCCTTAGTAAAATTTGAGAAACCTTTTGTTTAAACAAGAGTGTTGCAGACCCAATGGAAGTAAGATATTCATCAGCGTCCAGTCCATTGATTGACAAACTATTAATGATATCAATAGCGGCTTCAACCTGCCTTTTCTTTATTACAACCTTATCCATTCTTTCCTGAGATGCTATACCTAATAAATACCCAATTTGTGTTAGGCGTAAATCGGCATTATCCTGTCTTAATAATGTTCTAAACTCTGCTCGGCTTGTAAACATCCTATAGGGCTCATCTGTGCCTTTGTTTATAAGGTCATCTATTAAAACACCTATATATGCTTCGCTACGCTTCAATATAAAAGGAGCTTCATCCTTCACTCGTAAGTGAGCATTAATACCCGCCATTAAACCTTGGCATGCAGCCTCTTCATAGCCTGTAGTACCATTTATTTGCCCTGCAAAAAACAAATTTTCAATCAATTTGGTTTCTAAACTTGCTTTTAATTGGGTTGGTGGAAAGAAATCGTATTCAATAGCATAACCTGGTCTAAACATTTTACAATTTTCAAAACCTGGCACTTTTCGCAATGCTTTCAATTGAACCTCTTCAGGTAAAGAAGATGAAAAGCCATTTACATATATCTCAACAGTGTTCCAACCTTCAGGTTCAACAAACAATTGGTGTCTTTCTCTTTCAGCGAAGCGGTTTATTTTATCTTCAATGCTCGGGCAATATCGTGGACCTATGCCATGTATGCGTCCTTGAAACATTGGACTACTTTCAAATCCGGTTTTTAAAATATCGTGAACTTCCTCGTTAGTATATGTGATCCAGCAACTTTTTTGCTTCTGTGGTTTTAGTTCTGGTGTAGATAAGTAACTAAAACCAACCATTTTATCATCTCCCTTTTGCTCTTCCATCTTGGAGTAATCTAAACTGCGACCATCAATACGTGGTGGAGTTCCTGTTTTTAACCTTGCGGTTTCAAATCCAAGAGACACCAATTGCTCTGTAATACCGGTTGCTGCTTTTTCGGCAACCCTACCGCCACCAAAGTTTTTCTCTCCAATATGTATTATTCCATTTAAAAATGTTCCGTTAGTTAGAACTACGGAGCTAGCATAAATCTTATGCCCCAAACCCGTAACTACACCCTTGACAACACCCTCCTCAACAATTAAAGTAGAAACTGTGTCCTGATAGAAATCTACGTTTGGGGTTTGTTCCAGCATTTCACGCCATGTTTGCGCAAAGAGCATTCTATCACTTTGGGCTCTCGGACTCCACATGGCAGGGCCTTTTGATCTGTTTAGCATTCTAAACTGAATCATACTTTTATCTGTAACAATTCCACTATATCCGCCAAGAGCATCAATTTCCCTCACAATTTGTCCTTTTGCTATTCCTCCCATTGCCGGATTGCAACTCATTTGCGCAATTGTCTGCATGTTCATTGTAATGAGGAGTGTTTTACTACCCATATTTGCACCTGCCGCAGCAGCTTCACAGCCTGCGTGCCCAGCACCAACAACTATAATATCGTATTTTGGAAACATTATCGCAAATGTACATCCTAATAATTAAAGGCATTTGGAAAGTCAAAGGTTTGTGCTATATGTATATGGTTCCCCGTGGAACCTTTTTTAAAGATGTTCCATGGGGAAATTGTTCCCCGTGGAACATGCTTAAATCAAATCCAGATACAAACTAAGATACTCATCTTCTTTTGCTCTCATTACTAATATGTCTTTCTTTGACTTGTCGCCATAACCACATAAATGAAGTGCACCATGAAATATTACTCGGTGAACCTCATATGTAAAATTTCCTTTCAAAGCAAGGGCGTTCTCTTTTACTCTATCAATACTGATATAAAGCTCAGCTGAAATTGCACCATTCTTAGTTTTACTTAGATCAAACGTAATAATGTCTGTATAAAAGTCATGTTTTAAGTGTTGCTTATTTATTTCTAACAGATAATCATCACTGCAGAAAATGATATTCATTTCAGTTAACTCCCTTCCCTCTTTTGAAAACAAGGAAAAGATGAAAGCTTTTAGGCGCTTTCTATTTTTAAGTGAAACCGGTACAAGTTTATGAAATGCTATTGCCATAATATTCTTTAAAACGATATTAATACCGTTGTTTAAATACTAATTTTACTAATTCTAAAAATAGGAAGTTTTACTAATGTATAAAAAGTTATCTGAAATTAAAATTGGTAAAGAAGTAATCATAAGGGGTTTTGAAAATGATGATATCTTTTTAAAGTTGATGGAGATGGGATGTGTGCCGGGTGAGAAAATTACTGTTGAGAAAATTGCACCTTTTAAAGATCCTATTTCAGTATCCGTAGCAGGTTATATATTAAGCCTAAGGTTAAACGAAGCTGAACATATCTTAGTAGAAGAGGTTTAAAAAAATAATATGTGATAATGAAAATTGGCCTTTACTTTGGTTCCTTTAACCCAATACATATCGGGCATTTAATTATAGCTAGCCATATTGTTAATAATGCCGAAGTTGATGAAGTATGGTTTGTAGTTTCTCCTCAAAATCCATTAAAGAAATCCTCAAGTCTGTTAAATGAGCAGCACAGATATTCTCTTGTAAAAATCGCCATAGAAGATGATAAGAAATTAAAAGCAAGTAATGTAGAATTTTCAATGCCAAAACCTTCTTACACAATTGATACTTTAATTTACCTATCAGAAAAATTTAAGCAACATCATTTTACATTAATCATTGGAAGTGACAGCTATCTCAATTTTGAAAAGTGGAAAAATTATAAACAAATAATATTAAATTATAATATATTCGTATACCCTAGACCATCATATCAAATAAAAGATAATTTACAGCCGACTGTTAAAATTATAGAAGCTCCTCTAATAGAAATATCCTCTACTCAAATTCGGAAGAATATCAAAACTAATAAGTCAATTCGCTATTTAGTAACTGAAAAGGTTTTGGAAGAGATAGAATTAAAAGGCTATTACAAATCGAAACTAGAAAACCCAGCCTAGAATAACACAAAAGATAACAATGAAGGGTGGTGGTATTCTTGTATATTTTAAGAAGAAGAAAGTTCCTAAAATTACAGCCATACTTAATACCCCCGAAGTTTGATTTATTGAAAAGAACATACCGTTAAGAAGGTAGCCTGCTGCTGCTGCCATAATACCAACAACTACTGCATTAATACCTTCCAAAGCACGATATACAGCAACAAACTTTTTTAAATATTGCCAAACAGGAAAAAAGAAAAGCACCAATAGAGCACTAGGTAAAAAGATTGCAACAGAACCAATGATACACCCGAGTAACTGGTAAGTAAAGCCATTATTCTTTAACGCCATGCCACCAGTGAACGAAGCAACGGAAAAAACAGGACCAGGTATTGCTCTTACAAAACCATAACCGGTAAGCAAATCATTTCTTTCAATTTTGAGTGCATCGGGGTTTTTCTCCAACACCTTCTTGCTTGCAGGTCTTTCTACATATTGGTCCAACATCATAGGTAATAAAACATCGCCACCTCCAAAGACAAAACTTCCAAACCTATAAAAATTCTCAAATAAATTATAAGCTTTTCTATTCTGCCATTCTTGCTTTCTGGCAGTTTCACTCATTATACCTGCCAAAATAAAAATGAACCCAAATAACCAAATATTAGTCCACCTAATTTGCCTTGGTTTAATAACTTCTTTCTCCGGAATCCTCCTACTACTAAGGCTTGTAGCAATACCACCCACAATAATTAAGACGGGAAATACCCATGGTGTTTTAAAAAAAGCGTATGTAAAAAATGTTGCTAAAACCATTATAATAAACGTAATAAAATTGGTAATTGAAATACCATAAGCTCTAAAAACAGCAAACAATAAAAAACCAATAGCCATTGGTTGTATATATTTAAAAAGATTGGCTGTATAATTTTTTGCAGGAAATGCTGTGAGTAAAAAAGACAGTGCGCCCATCATAATACAAGCAGGTAATATCCAAATAATTAAAGTTAGTACTGCTAAGGAAACACCTCCTCTTTTAAACCCAATTAATGTTACCGTTTGCGTACTGCTTGCACCTGGTAATAACTGGCAAAAAGAATTGTATTCAATCAATTCTTCTTCGGTAACATATTTTTTTTTATTTACAAACGTTTTAAGCATCATACCTAAATGCCCTTGTGGACCACCAAACGCAGTAAGGCTGTAATAAAAAACTGTTTTTAAAAAAGGTATGTGTCTGAATATATTCAAGTGAAGGGTTAATTAAACCAAATATAAAAATATTTTTTACAAAATAATTTTTATAAAAAAGCCACTAATAATTCAGTGGCTTTGTCTTTTATCTTTTGTCTAATATCTATTTTTTCAATCCAATTTCTCTCAAACGCTCATCGAGGTATTCACCCGCTGTAGCATCTTCGTAAGCAATTGGGTGAGCCGCATCTACACAGGTGTCTAAACAATGCAAACTCATACTACTGCGTGGATGTAAAAAGAAAGGAATTGAGAAACGACTAGTATGCCATAATTCTCTTTTTGGATTTACTACACGGTGCGTAGTACTCATCAATTTGTTATTGGTAAATCTTTGAAGCATATCTCCAACATTTACAACAATCTGTTCAGGTAACGAAGTAACTGCTACCCATTCACCCTGCTTGGTCAATATCTCTAAACCGTCAGCAGAGGCACCTACGAGGAGCGTAATAAGGTTTATATCCTCATGCTGCTCTGCACGTATAGCACTTGCCGGTTCATGCGTAATTGGCGGGTAATGGATGGCTCTTAAAATACTGTTACCATTATGCACATATCCATCAAAATAATGTTCATCTAAACCAAGGTATAAAGCTATTGCCTGTAATAAGGCTGTACCACTCTTTTCAAATGCCCGATATGCATCATCAAAAGTTGTATTAAATACCGGAACTTCTCCTACCTGTACATTATTTGGATAATCTTCTTCCTTAAAATTATCTCTAGGTACCTGACCATATTGAAAAAATTCCTTTAAATCGGGTGCATCGCTACCTTTTGCATGCTCTTTTCCAAAACTTGTATAACCACGTTGTCCTGCAAGTTCAGAAATTTCATATGTTCGCTTATGATCGAGTGGTAAAGAGAAAAACTCCTGGACGTATTTGTATAAATCTTCTATCAACTCATCCGGCACTCCATGATTTTTCACCGCTACAAAACCAACTTCTTCATAAGCCTTACCAAGTTTTTGCACAAAATCATTTTTCTTAACAGCATCACCACTTAGAAAATCTGCTAAATCAACTGAAGGAATAGACATTTTATTGAAAATTTTTATTTACTAATTGAATATCTTCCCTGTAAATATATCAATTTTTGTGGAAAACGAGTGGATAAAGCGGAAAAGTTTGAAGCATGAGCAAAGAATCTATAATCAACTTTTTTTTCTTGCTATCCCCTGCAATCTTTTTACTCAAAAGCAGCAAAAAGGATTTGCGCTCCTATCAAGGCTACGCTGAACATACATGCTTTTTTCAACTTTTATTAAGCGAACTAAAAAAATCTATAAACCCACTTATTTCTACTTTTGTCTTTGTTCTTTTGTCTTTGTTCTTTTGTCTTTAGTCAACGCTCCCTTCCTAAAGTCCCAACTCCGCACTAATTTCCAACATTCTCTCTATTGGTTTTTTAGCAGCTTCTCTTAAACTTTCATTCATTGTTACCTCAGGCAATTCATATTTCATGCACAAATACAATTTTTCAAGTGTATTTAATTTCATGTATGGGCAATCGTTGCAGGCGCAGGTATTTTGCGGCGGCGCAGGTATAAAAGTTTTATGTGGACTTGTTTTTTGCATTTGGTGCAGAATGCCGCTTTCTGTAACGACAATAAATTCCTGTGCGTCACTTTTTTCGGCATATTTTAAAATACCGGTAGTACTTCCAATATAATCTGCTAAAGCCAAAACCGGTGCTTCACATTCAGGGTGAGCAATAACTTTTGCATTAGGATGGCGAACTTTTAGTTTTACAATTTTCTCCATACTAAAAATTTCGTGTACCATACAGGCGCCATTCCACAAAACCATGTTTCGGCCTGTTTGTTTGTTTATCCATGCACCTAGGTTTTTATCTGGCGCAAATATTATTTTTTGGTCAGCAGGCAAACTTTCAACAATAGCCTGTGCATTACTGCTTGTGCAAATAATATCGCTCAATGCCTTCATGCCTGCACTGCAATTTATGTAAGTAATAACGATATGGTCTGGATGTTTATCTTTAAAAGCTTTGAACATTGCAGGTGGTGCGCTGTCGCTCAATGAGCAACCTGCATTTAAATCAGGCAACAATACCTTTTTATGTGGATTTAATATTTTTGCAGTCTCCGCCATAAAATGAACTCCGGCAAAAACGATGATCTCTGCATCTGTGCTTTGGGCTTTTTGAGCAAGTCCCAAACTGTCACCAATAAAATCTGCTACATCCTGTATATCCGGCTCCTGATAGTAATGCGCCAGCACAATAGCATTTTTTTCTTTTTTCAATTTTTCAATTTCTGCAAAAAGATCAAGCGATGGATCAATCTCCAAATCGAGAAAACCTTTTTTTGAAATTATTTTTTCAAAATCAATTTGTGTGTTAATATCTACCATAATATGTATTAATACTTACTATTTATATAATCCCTTATTACTATTAGGGGTGTGGATTTGTGTAAAAGTCATTTTTATAAACTATTGTAAATGTAAAATGTTTGTTTTATTAACAGTGACTAACACGTAATAAACATTTTTTAAAATCTCCTCGCTTTACTTATTTATCACAAGCTATCTAATATTAAATAATTGTTAACCCCATATGTTAATAAAAACCTCTGTGGAAAATAAAATAAAGTATTTTTTTAAATTATGTGTTAATTGAATGCTTGTAAAATGCAAGTAAAAGGTCGATTTTTGCCATTCCCCTTAATTCCCTCCTAATTACACACATCGTGTCCCAAAAAATAAAAATGAAAAAGTAGGTTTATCAACGCTAATTAGGGTTTATTAACAAATGCTGTGGATAATCAAAAAATAGCACCTTCCATCATTTCTAAAATGGCTAAAATATAACACTTCGACTACTAAATTAATTAACTATATCACATAGTATTAAAATCAATACCACAAAGATTTTAGATGAATTATCCACAATTTGTTAATAGCTTTTAATTCCCCTATTTTTGCCCTCCAAAATTAATATTAAAAAGAAATGCAGATTATTCAAAGTATTAGGGAAAAAGGAGCAGCTATTATTATTATAGTAATAGCAATAAGTTTAATTGGTTTTATTTTGATGGATTCTAAACCAGGAAGTAACACTAGTTTGTTTGGTGGTAACACCACAAATGTTGGTAAGGTTAATGGGAGAGCTATTGAATTAAATGAATTTAATAAAAGAGTTTCCCAGGAAGAAAGCAATCAAGCTGCACAATCTGGACAACAGCCTACAGGCGCGGCAGTATTAAGAATAAGAGATCAAGTATGGAACCAGATTGTCGCTGAAGATGTTTTTTATAAAGAAGCAGATAAATTAGGTATTAATTTAACATCGAAAGAATTGTCTGCAATATTAATGAGCAGTGATCAAACAAACCCTTTTATGAAAGAAAGAGGAATGGTAGATCCCGCTACAGGAAGATTGGACGAAACAAAAGCAAGAGAGGCATTAAACAATATAAAGAAATTAAAAGGAGACCAACGTTTGTCTGTTGACGCACAAATTTTGGAGCCGCTAAAACTAACTACTGCAGCAGCTAAATATGGTGGGCTAATAAGTGCAGCCGCATATTACCCTACATGGATGCAGGAAAAAGACATGGCAGCCGCAAAAGAATTTTCAACAATTTCTTATGTTGCTGTTGGTTATAACGAAATATCAGACAGTGCCGTAACTGTAAAAGATGAAGACATTAATAATTATGTAGCAAAGCACAAAGATCTTTTTAAACAAGAAGCAGGAAGAACAATCTCTTATATAACATTTAGTCAGTTACCATCTTCGGCCGATAGCGCAAAAGCTTTATTAAATATAACAGAATTAAAAGCCCCCTTTGGTGCTGATAGTAATGCAAAAGCATTTGTTGCGAGAAATACAACTGTTATAGACTTTGTGGACGAATATTTACCGTTGTCAAAAATACAATCGCAGTTAAAAGATTCGATCATTAAACAACCAATTAGTTTTATTGGAGGTCCATATTTAGATGGGTCAAATTATATACTTGCAAAAGTTATTGGTACAAAGCAATTACCGGATAGTGTGAAAGCACGTCACATTTTAATAAGCCTTAATGACCAAAGAACAGGAAATACGATTAGAACCGACTCCGCTGCAAAAACACTTGCTGACAGTATTTTGGCAGCGGTTAAAGGAGGGGCTGATTTTGGTGCATTGGCGTTAAAATACTCTTCTGATGGAAGTTCAACTAAAGGTGGAGACCTAGGTACTTTTGGTTATGGTGCTATGGTTCCAGAATTTAATCAGTTTACGTTTTCAAAATCTGTTGGAGACAAGGGTGTTGTAAAAACACAGTTTGGATACCACGTAATAGATATCGTTTCTCAAAGTAATTTTAAGCCAGCATATAAAATTGCATTTTTAGCAAAACCAATTTTGTCTAGCGATGAAACAATTAATGCATCAAGTCTTGCATCTTCAAAAGCCTCGGCACAAAAAAATGGAAAAGAGTTTGCAGATTATGCAGCTAAAAATGGCTTAAGTATAGTAGAGTTCCCAACAACAATAAAAGAAAATGATTTTAGCGTTGGAAATATGCAGGATGCCAGATCTTTGGTTAGATGGGCATTTGAAGCAAAAAAAGGAGATGTAAGTGAGCCAATAGCAATAGGAAATGATTTTGTTGTTGCTACTGTAAATAAAGTTTACAGTGAAGGAACACAAGATGCAAATACCGCAAGAATTGGTGCTGAAGCAATTGTGAGAAACATGAAGAAAGCGGATATAATTACTGCAAAACTTGGTGCTACACCCACATTGGAAACTGCAGCAGCAGCCTATAATAAGCAAGTGCTTATAGCGGGCGCTGATTCAACAATCACAATGGCGGGAAGAATTATAAATGGAATTGGTGCAGAGCCAAAAGTTATCGGTGCAGCTTTTAACAAAGAGTACACAACAAAAGCATCTTCACCCATTGTCGGTACAAGCGGAGTGTATGTACTAAAAGTTTTAAGTGTACAACAAAAAGCAGAACAATCGGCTGACGAAAAAGCAGCACAAACCACTGCTAGGTTTGCAGCTATTCGCCAACAGACAAATAATTGGTTTGAAGCTTTAAGAAAGCAAGCTGATATTAAAGACACAAGAGCAAAATTTTTCTAAACAACTGTATT
>JBBRPX010000048.1:0-18308 GCA_038227505.1 Chitinophagales bacterium | reverse complement strand
ACTTTGTCTTATTTCTTCCAGGTGCATTTCCTGAAACATTTGCTTTGTCATTTCGGCACTTAATGCACTCACTTCTTCTTTCGTTAAATTTACCCGCAGTGAAACCAGGTGATATGTTCGCATTTCGTGCATGCTTAACGCACTGTCAATAGATTTTTTTAAACTGTCGCTTAATTGCTTACCGGAATGGTAAACTTTTATTAGATAGGTTGTGTCTTTATTTGTTACCTCCCATTTTAAAATTTCGTTGCCCTGTTTTATTATTGGTGCCAATACCAATTGCTGAATTTCTTTTTTAATTACCTGTTTTTTATAAACTGTATATAAAAAATAAATGCTCGGTGTTAAGGCTGCAAAGCTTAAAATTATAAACCATCTCCTGTATTGTTTTGCCACTTTTGCATTTATAAATTCTTTTTCAGGAAAATGCAAATACCTCGCAATAAGATATGTAGCTAAGCTTATAAATATGGCATTGATAAAAAACAAGTAGAACGCCCCAAAAAAATAGTCCCAGTTTGCAGTGGCAATACCAAAGCCTGCGGTGCATAGTGGTGGCATTAATGCAGTGGCAATGGCAACGCCAGGTATGGCAATTGTTTGTTGGTGGCGAGAAATAGAAACAATGCCTGCAATACCGCCGAACAATGCTATTAATACATCTAATAATGTTGGGAATGTGCGTGCTTGAAGCTCAGAAGTTGGCTCGCCCAAAGGAGACAAAAAGAAATAAAGTACAGAAGCGCCCAAGCTGATAACAACGGCCAAAAGTAAATTTCGAAGTGAGTGTAGTAAAACTTTTTTATCATGAATTGCCAGCGATAAACCCACACCTAAAATAGGAGACATTAATGGCGATATGAGCATAGCGCCTATTATAACTGCAGTAGAATTTGTATCTAACCCTATCGAAGCAAGCACCGTTGAGCAAACCAGTATCCAAAGGTTATATCCACGCAAAGAAATCCCATCACTTATCGTTGACTTTGTCTTTTCAAAATCTGCATTTTCTCTTATGTTGAATAAATCCTGAAAATATTTTTTCATAAAGACCTATGTTGCTAATTTTTTTGCAAACTTCCCGATGGTAAGCCCCTGAACAATGATGGAAAACAAAACAATGATGTAGGTAATAGAAACAAACACATTGCTAATTTCAGAAACAGGCAAAGACAACGCAAGAGCGACAGAAATGCCTCCTCGCAAGCCGCCCCATGTTAAAATTGGTATTGCATTTTTTTCAAAAACTTTTTTATGCCGAAGGATAAAAATCGGAATAGCAACAGAAATAAACCTTGCCAGCAAAACAATAATGATGGCAACACAACCTAATAAAAATAAATTAAAATTAAAATGAACGATGAGCATTTCAAAGCCAATTAACATAAACAAAATGGCATTCAGCACTTCGTCAATCATTTCCCAAAACTTATCAATATAATCTCTTGTTGTAGCGCTCATCACCTCGTCTCTAATTTTATTTCCTGTAATAATACCTGCAACAACCATTGCCAGCGGACCGCTAATGTGCAGCCTATCGGCAAGTAAATAACCGCCCATTACTATTGCCAATGTTACCAATACTTCAATAACATAATTATCTATTGATCTTAAAATATAAAAACCTATGTATCCTAACAAGGCACCAAATAAAATACCACCACCTGCTTCTTTTAAAAACAACCAGCCAATTTGCAGAGCAGTTACGTTTTCAATACCAACATTAATAATCTCGAAAATGGTTATAAAAACCACTACTGCAACTCCATCGTTAAATAGACTTTCACCGCTTATTTTCATTTCTAAAGTATCCGGAATTTTAGATTTCTTTAAAATACCTAAAACGGCAATAGGATCTGTTGGAGAAATTAATGCACCAAACAGCAGGCAATAAATAAAATCTATAGAATAGCCAAACCATTTTGAAATTACAAAAAGCAAACCGCCAACAATAAAGGTAGAAAGTAACACACCGATGGTTGAAAAAGTAATGATAGAAGCACTTTCTTTTTTCAGTTTATTAATATCAATATGTATGGCGCCGGCAAAGAGTAAAAAGCTAAGCATCACTTTCATTAGTGCAGTATGAAAATCAACAGCACTTATAAGGTCCGTTGTCTTTTTAAAAAACCCGGGACTAAAAAAACCGATACCCACTACACCCAAAGATGCAACAATGGAGATGATCATAATGCCAATGGCAGCAGGCAATTTTAAAAACCTAAAATTGATATAACCAAATACGGCGGTCAGTACGATAATGATAGTAATAAGGTTGTAGACTTGCAACAGATATAAAATTTATTGAAATTGCAATTTACGATTAAAGAGACATTATATCCATTTAACATACACATTGCGCTGCACCAAGCCTATTGCTTAACGCTAACTTGTAAAAGAATATACCTTTATCTCTTTTTTTAATAACACAGCCTAATTAGTTAATAATGACTTTAGTTTAACTGTTAAACACTAAGGTCAGATTAATAAAAATATAGTGTAAGAACCAAACAAATACAGTGGTATTCGGTTAACTACGAAAATACTTTCCACTGAAAGTTATTTTATTTTTTTTCCCTCATAAATAAAGGTTTAAAATTTTAGGAATAGGTTTTTTTATTTATAAAAATATTAAGCCGTACACAAAAAAGATTTTTTATCAGGTCTTTTTAATTGATGCGACAAACTTCAAAATGATTAACTCAAAGCGACCGTTGGGAGCCTGTACTCAGTGATAATTTAAAAAAAAGAGGCTTTTTTGTAAGCATCTGGTATAATATACAAACCCAAATAAAAACAAACGGCAACGTTTTAAGAGAATGATCATAAATATAATTTTTTATTACTCCCGGCGTTGGATCGATGGATAAAACGGTAGCTACCAAAACAAAGAGAACAATATAAATCGTCATTACTTTCGTTTGATTTTGATGAACAAACCAAAACCCAACTCCGCAGATGGCAATAGCATACGTAGTAATTTCTGACACGTGATTAAACAGCGCTACCCAAATTAAAATACTACACAAAAAATAAATTCGGTAATAATATTCTTGAAACAAACTTCTTCTAATATACATTAAACAGAATATTGCAACACCGCCTAATTGCACAAATAATTTTGAGTGATCAGAGATATTAAAATATGCCTGTAGTACGCCGGTTAATGAAATACTTCCTGGAATTACTCCAGGATCATCAGCCATAATTACAAACCATTTTTTATACATCATAACCAACTCTGTCGACGAAAAAATAAATAATGGCAATGCACCCAGCACTACCATGGCAACAAAAAATTTAAACGCAAATTTTATTTTATCCGGATAAAGTAAAAACAAAGAAACGGCTACAATTGGATATACCTTAATATATATGCCAGCTGCTAATGCAAACGCGGCTAACCACTGGTGCTTGTTTTCAAAAGCTAAAAATGATAACAAGATTAAGTTAGCTATCATAACATTTGCCTGCGTGCCTTGCAGACAGACAAGCATTTCAATTAAACCTATATAGCAAACTATTGCTTTTTGTTGAACAGAAAAATGCTTGAATTTAAAAATAAGGAAAGGAATGAGCAGCATGCTTAAATTATTCCAAAAAAAATATCCCACATAATTTGGTAAACTACCAAACGGAGCGAATAGCATTGGGAAACTAGGGCTGTATTGGTATTGGTCTCCAAATTCTGCAGGGTAGGCTGTGTAAATATCATCGTGTTTTATAAAATGCCAAAAAACACTTCTATAAATATTCCATGTATTCATTTTACCGCTAACTACTGTTGCAACATTTATTGCAGCAAGTGTAACAAAATAAATGATGTAAACTGTTTTTTGCTGCAACAAAAAAGTTGTTTTTTTAGGGGAAAGTCGTTCCATTAAATCCTTCGTTTTTCTTATAGAGTAAAGTAACAAATTAATGTTAGAATTGTGGATTGTTATTAGATTTAGAAAATTACAAAACATCAAGTTCAAAAAGCTATAATTCATATTACCAAACTTTGCATTGGTCTTGTTTTTTTATTTAATAAAAATCACTAAAAGTATTTTTTGGAATTTCTTCTGCTTATCTAGCTTTTTAATAAATAACCTCAGTTCAATTCCTGGAAGTTTTTTTTGAAAGCAATGGGCACGCAGAAACATAAAACCTCACAATACCCTGTGAATAGAGATTTCAGCGTTTCCATTATTACCATTATAATTTATTGGCATGCGAGCTGGTATGATATGTGTAGTTAGGAGTTGTAAAATACAACAATGACAAAAATAATTTCGCTACTGTTTTTTTATTGTCTTTCATCTTTTGCATTTGCACAACATATGAAGGGCATGAAGATGGATAAAAAAGACGCTAAAACAACTACACAACCAGTTGTATACACTTGCCCAATGCATGCTGATGTACGTAGTAAAACCCCGGGCAATTGCCCAAAGTGCGGTATGACATTGGTGAAAGAAAATGACAAGTCTTTAAATGAAAACAAAGTTAATGGCGGCATGAATGGGATGAATATGAAAACTGATACCTCCAAAGATAAAATGATGAAGATGGATGGTATGAAAATGAACATGTCGGCAAAGCCTACTTATACAACATTCAACAAACAATATATTCCAAACAATACGCCTGCAAGAACAGTTCGGTATGACTTATATATTGCAGATACCATGGTAACTTATGGTAAAAAAGCCAAAAGAGCCATTGCAGTAAATGGACAAATTCCTATGCCTACACTAACTTTTACAGAAGGTGATACTGCTGAAATATATGTACACAATAATTTAGATGAAGAAACTGCATTGCATTGGCACGGATTGATGTTACCCAATCAATATGATGGCGTTCCTAACCTCACTCAAATGCCAATAAAACCGCACACAACACATATTTATCGGTTTCCAATTAAACAGAGTGGCACACATTTTTACCACAGCCACTCAATGTTTCAAGAGCAAATAGGTATGTACGGTATGTTTATAATGAACAAAAGACAGGAATGGGATATACCGACAATACCGGTTACTTTAAGTGAATGGGCAGATATGAAACCTGAAGAAATTAACCGCAGTCTGCATTATGCCACTGATTGGTTCGCCATTAAAAAAGGCACTACACAGAGTTATGCTAATGCTATTAAAACCGGACACTTTAAAACAAAAATCAACAATGAATTTAAGCGCATGAATGCGATGGATGTGAGCGATGTGTATTATGATAACTTTTTAATAAATGGCAAAAATAATAATGAACAACCTCAATTTAAAGCAGGCGATAAAGTAAGGTTGCGTATTGCCAACGGTGGAGCGGCTGACTATTACTGGCTTACCTATGCAGGTGGTAAAATAACAGTTGTAGCAAGCGATGGAAACGATGTAGAGCCTATTGAAGTAGATAGATTAATTATTGCAGTTTCTGAAACCTACGATGTAGTTGTGACCATCCCTGAAAATAAAATGTACGAATTTTTAGTAACGCCTGAAGACAGGACAAAGTCAGCTTCACTGTGGCTGGGAAGCGGCGAAAAAGTACCAGCAGTTAAATTGCCCAAGCTGAAATATTTTGCCGGTATGAAGATGATGAATAACATGATGGGCATGACGGGTAACATGATTAAGATGGATGGCATGAAAATGCAGAACCAGAAAATGGATATGAATACTGTTATGTACCCTGAGATAACAGGGTTTGAAAATACTAGTAATGCCATGAAGACAACAACAATGCAAGGCATGAAAATGGGCAAACAAAAAACCACAAATGGCATGCAAATGCAAATGAACAACGGCACTCAAAGCATGGCAGGAATGGATAAGGCTTCCACTTCAAAGTCAGGGGAAGGCGCAGCAGATTTGGTAACACTCAATTATACTATGCTGCGTGCACCCAATAAAACAACTTTACCTGCTGGTCCGCTAAAAGAATTAAAATTTGATTTAACAGGAAATATGAACAGGTATGTTTGGACAATGGACAATAAAACCATTTCTGAAACTGATAGAATATTGATTAAAAAGGGTGAAAATGTAAGGATCATTATGTACAACAATAGTATGATGCGACACCCAATGCACCTGCATGGACATGACTTTAGAATTATAAATGGTCAGAAGGAGTATGCGCCCTTAAAGAATGTTATTGATATTATGCCAATGGAAACAGATACCATTGAATTTGCAGCAAATGCAAGTGGCGACTGGTTTTTTCATTGTCATGTTTTGTACCACATGATGAGCGGCATGGGCAGGGTATTAAGATATGAAAATTCACCACCAAACCCTGAAATACCCGATCCTGCTTTAGCTTACCGCAAATTAAAAGCAGGTGACCGAAAATATTATTTTATGGCAAATGCAGGGTTTCAAACAAATGGAAGTGAAGGGGAAGCAACGCTTTCAAATACAAGATGGAAAGTAAATACACTGTGGCATTTAGGTTACCAGGCTGTACATGGTTATGAAAGCGAAACAATGATTGGGCGCTATTTAGGTCGTATGCAATGGTGGTATCCTTATATTGGTTTTGATTATCATTATAAAACAGAAGGTGCGTTTCAAAAAAACTTTTTTGATCTAACTGGAAACGTAAAAAATATTTTCGGAAGCGAAGAAAAAAATCTGTTTGGACAAAAGAGTAATAAAAATAACCGGCATACAGTAATGGCTGGTATTGCTTATACATTGCCAATGTTGTTCATTGCCGACCTTAGAGTAGATGGTGATGCCAAACTACGGTTTCAGTTTAGCCGTGCAGATATTCCCGTTACGAGCAGGTTACGATTTAGCATGATGGTTAATACCGATAAAGAATACATGGCTGGATTTCGGTACATCACTTCAAAATACTTTTCACTTGCTACGCATTACGATAGTGATATGGGTTTTGGTGTGGGAGGCATTTTTACCTATTAACAACAACCATTTATTAATTATTAATAAAATACCTCAAAAATGGAAAGGTGCTAGTCAGAATTTGTTTTGTCCGTACCATTTTCTCTTGCATAACCGATAGGTTTAAAAGAATAATTGTTTGACATTTCGGCCGAGCACGCGGTCATTCCAACAACAAGATCCATACGTGCTTCTATTGTTATATGATCGCCTGCTTTGCTTTTTGGTGGTAGTATATCTATTTTTCCTGTTTCGCTGTTCACCGTTACATGCATAAAAATATTAAAACAAATAGGAATGTTATCCGGTAAAATACCAAAAGGTTGCAAAGCCTCAACTAAATTTCCAAAGCACCCTCGGTGTGGATTTTCGTGACCATAAATAATCCGAAAAGTATCTGCACTGCATGGTGTAAGTAAAAAATCGTGGCGACCAACAGTGTCCTCAATAATATCAAACATAATATTACTTCTGTTAGAATAAAATGGATGACCTTTTGTAAGAAAAATTGTTTCTGCATAATCTATAGTGCGACCACTACTTAAATATTCTGCAGTATCATGTTGGTTAAAACAAATAAAATCTGACACCTGTTCTCCTTCAATATCTGTAACGGTCAGTCTTTCTCCTTTCTTTAAAATAAATGCAGTACCGCTGCGTGGTTGTAAAATGTTCATAATGATTTAAGTAGATATTTTATAAAGAAAAACCTAGTGGACATTTCCAGTTTTTATCATACTCCTTTCCACTGTACTGGTACACTTCAGATGCTTCACCAAAATTTGTAAGCATAGGGTTTATAGAGCCGGCGAGCATCAAATCTTTTTTTCTTACAACAGCTTTCATTTTTTCGTAACGGTTAGTAGTTTTCATCGCTTCAAATTGCGCATGTGGGTTAAAGATAAGCGTAGGATGTTTAAACTGCCGTGCCGGTCTGCTGTTATTTGCATGCAATGCCAGTATAAAGTAAGCTTCTTCTTTTATGCTAAAACTAAAATTAGGTGATGCTGGATTATTGTCAACCCTTACATCATGTTCATAATTTTTCTCGTCCAGTTTTTTAATTGCGTTCAACCTTTGCCACATAAAATTGTCAAACAGATCTTCGCTTGGGTTTTCGGGTTGTTCAAAAATGATAGCTGCGCTGTGAAACCCTGTTTCGGCAATCCTGTATGAATCTGTAAAATCATACAAAAAAGCCAGTATACGTTCATCATCTGCCGGACACCCAATATGTTGAGCAGTAAAGATTTGTATATTATCCTTCGTAAGAGCATCTTTAGCTGCTACGCATGGAAAAAGCGAATCGCTTATAAAAGAGTGAAAACTATTTACAATGGTATTAGAAGGCTGCATAAAACAAAAACGATAAAATTTAATTAATGGTTCGTTTAAATTAAACAAATAAGATGCCTTAAAGAAATATGGTTGGTACTAAACATTTTGGATATGAGGAAAATCAAATTTTATTTTGTCTATAACTGCGTTTCTGCATCCAGTTTTTTTAATACCCTAAAGTTTGCTTTGCCCTGTTTTAAATACGTCCGCCCTTTTGCAAAAGACCATCTTTTAAAACCATGGGTATGGTTATAGCTTGATATTTTATACAATACTTTCCAGTGGTGTAAAAAAATGCCATATGCCTGAAACAAGGTATTTCCATTTCCGTATGCATGGTGTGGCTCGGCACCACAACCATTGTATTCTAAAATAGAAAAATTTTTCCCTTCTTTAAGGTCTTGAATAGAAGCACATTTAATATCGTAACGTCCATAATAAAAATACTTTGTAAAGTGGCTAATATCATCAAACACTTTTAAAAGCTTTTCATCTTTTTCATGCTCAAGGCTTACGAGCCTACCGCCACGGCTAAGGTTGAGTGCATAAGAAAGAATATATATTTCATCTTTGGGTAAAATATTTTCCAGTTGGTCAGCATGTTTTGCCAGCATTTCAACTTGCCGAAAACGCACCCTCCCGTAATTATTAATAAGTTGCTGCAAAGTTGCCTTGCCATCGCCTACAACATGTAAAAATTCTTTCTTTATAAAACCAGTAATAGTTCCCTTTTGCTCATTAGGATATCGGTAATAAAACACACTTACCTCAAGCGGATAATTTACAAAAGTTTGAATAATATAATTTACGGGCATTTTTTGATGATATGCCAACAACTCCGCTGCATTGTTTATGCGCCTAAACATAAAACCCATCATACCCGCATCTGGTTTTACAGCAAATGGATAAACAAAATTATTTTCTACAATAAGATGATGTAATGCTTCAAAAGACATAGAGGGTGAAATAAAAATGCTGTTGGGAAATGTATGTGCAGGCAACTGCTTGTACATTTCACTTTTTGTTTCGCCTTCAAAACCACCAAACGCTATCGTAGGGTTAGATGGTGTAAAAAACCAAAGTGATCTTGCCCTTAAGCAATACCAACCCCACACAGGCATAATGGGAATATACTTAGCCATGTAATGCCAGGTTTCCCAATGTGCTATTTTAAATAAGATATTTTTAAGGTTCATTAACCGGTAAAATTATAATTAGAAGCCGGCATATTTATAAAAGAAAATGAACCGATTATTTAAAGTTAAGCCTGTTCTGAGTAAACAAGCCATGTGCCGTTTTAGTTTTTTAATATTTTGAATTACTTTTTAATTTTGGACAACAATTGTCTTTGGGGAGAGTATGTGTTTTTTAAAATGATTTTTTTAAACAATATTAGTCTATGGATTTCAACAAAAAAAATCCTTATTCTTCTTCTATATAACAGTACTATAATCCATCATAATTTGCATTAAGCTTTCTTCATCAGCACCATTTAAATAATTGTAATGCACTTTAAAAAGCCAAATGGCATGGGTTGCACTTTTATCATCCGCAATCTTGAACTGTATCCAGTTTTCAGCATAAGGAAATTTTTGAGCCAGACCAGCTTTTATTAATGCCTGAGAAAATTTCTTTGTAGATGGAACATGCAAACTACCATCTAAATGAATGTGACCAAGCTCTAATTCACCCACATAAAAATCAGATCCGTTCGATTTATTCCTGTTCCATATTTCCCAATGCGTTGCCGAAATAATTCCTGCCCATTGCTGAATTTCTTTGGAAACTATTTCGGGGTATTTACTTAAAATCGGAGGTGGAATGATCTTTCCTTTTTCTTCTAATTTCATATCATTATATTAAGCATATTAACATAATTTATTTACTAAAATAACTTTTTATTTTGCTAACAGCTTTTCGTTATTTAAATATCACATACGTAACCCAACTCAACAAATAAGCCAATCCCGTCATATAAATAAATTGTATTACAGGCCATTTCCAGGTTTTGGTTTCTCGTTTTACAATAACGAGTGTGCTCATACATTGCATGGCAATTACATAAAAAACGAGCAAGGATAATCCGGTAGCAAGGTCATACACTTTTGTTCCGTCTGCTCTTTTTGCTGCGGCCATTTTCTGGCGAAGCGTATTGCTGTTTTCATCTGCATCATCACCAACAGAATAAAGTGTGGCCATTGTTCCTACAAACACTTCTCTTGCTGCAAAAGATGTAATGAGTGCTATTCCAATTTTCCAATCGTAACCAAGCGGGCGAATAGCAGGCTCTATAAAACTACCCAACGAACCTGCATAAGAACTTTGAAGCAAGGCCGTTTTTCTTTCTTTATTTAATACATCTTTTTGCTGCGGAGATGATTTTACGAGTGCATCATATTTTTCCGTAACATCTTTCATTTTTTTTGGCGGTCCATAAGAACTCAGCACCCATAAAAGCAAGCTAATGATCATGATAATTTTTCCGGCATCCACTACAAATATTTTCGCCTTTTCTATCATGGTCATTAAAATATTTTTCCAGCGTGGACTTCTGTAAACCGGCAGTTCTAAAATGAAAAAACTTCGTTCAGCACTTTTTATAAACCATTTCATTACCCATGCAACAATTAATGCCAACACTGTACCCAGTAAATAAAGCAACATCATTACCATGCCCTGCAGACTTAAAAAACCAAAATATAATTTTGATGGAATTACCAATGCAATCAATATGGTATAAACCGGAAGCCGGGCACTGCAACTCATGAGTGGCGTTATCATTATCGTAAGCAAACGCTCTTTTTTATTCTCAATATTTCTTGCGCTCATTATAGCAGGCACGGCACAAGCATAACCACTTATCATAGGCATTACGCTCTTTCCATTCAATCCAACTTTGCGCATTAACTTATCTGTAAGAAAACTTATACGAGCCATGTAACCGGTATCTTCCAGCAAGGTAATTACGCCAAACAAAATCATTATCTGCGGTATAAAAATTAAGATCCCGCTAAGCCCTGCTACAATTCCATTTATAAAAACATCGGCTACAACACCGGCAGGTAAAACACCTGATAACCATCCGCTCATTTGCCCAAAGCTCCATTCAATAGCATCCATCGGAAACTGCGCCACCCAAAAAATAGATTGAAACATTATAAATAAAACCACAATCAAAATAACATAACCCCAGGTGCGGTGCAGTAATATATCGTCCAACTTTTCTGTAAACAATGATTTTTTAAGTGGGTCATTTTCTACAACTGTTTGCTGCATTATAAATTTAATGCGGGTGTAACGTTGCATTATTTCTTCTGCCTGCGTTTTGGTTGCATTAAAATTATGATCGTGTTTTATTTGATCTATTTTATTGTGCAGCGTTTTATCCTGCCCAAAATATTCGTTGTTTATGAGGTGGTGTAAAACTTTATAATTGCTGGCATCGGGCAAATATTTTTTTGCTACACTTACCGATGGGTTGCTTAAAAAGCTCTCCTCTAAAAAATCCCTTGCAGGTAAATCAGTATTGCTTTCTGATAATTGTTCAATAGCTTTTTTTAAAGCTGTAATTCCTTTGTTCTTTCGTGGATTAATTGATACAATTGGTACACCCAATTCTCTTTCCATCCCGGCAATATCTATCTGCGTACCTTTTTGCTTGGCAAGGTCCATCATGCTAAAAGCAATAACCACCGGTATTTTTAAATCAATTATTTGAGAACAAAAAAGGAGGTTTCTTTTTAAATTACTTGCATCTGCAATCAGCACTATCATGTCGGGTTTTACATCTACATCTTCTCCCATCAAAACTTTATACGCTACCCACTCATCTGCCCGTTTTGGATAAAGGCTGTACGTGCCCGGTAAGTCAATAATATTAGCATCAATATTTTCAGAGATTTTGCATCTGCCTGTTTTTTTATCAACTGTAACACCAGGGAAATTCCCCACTTTTTGATTAAGCCCCGTAAGCATGTTAAACAAAGATGTTTTACCGCTGTTGGGATTTCCTACTAATGCTATATTTATTTTTTTATTCAACCGTTATTTTTATATGCTATCTACAAAAGTAGCGTTTAACACTTGGCTTTTAAAACAAAGTGGGAATTGCATTTATACATTTAGGAAACGATGACACGCTTGTGGCATATAACATGTAGAAAACATATTTGTTTTGTATTTTGTTCTGTATTTTGCAAGTACTAATCTTATAATAATTATGGCTTTAAAATTTTCAGAAACTACCGATAAAAAAACTGTTTTTTTAGAAGTGCAACATTTTTTAGCAGAAAAGCAACTGGCTATTGCTTCGCAGGATGATGCAAGACCATGGGGTGGTTTTTTTGTTATAGATGAAAATGATGCGGGAAAATTTATGGCTGCGTTTTTTCCGCACCTTACAAAAGAGCAACTAACAATAACAGGAAAATTAAGCCCGAAAATTTTAGTTGTTGCACCACATAAAAGATTAAGCTGGCAATACCACCATCGCCGTGCAGAAATTTGGAAACTTATTGGCGGGGAAGCTGCTGTAATGATGAGCGATGACGATGAAGAAAACGAAATAATTAATTTAGCTAAAGGAGATATTGTTGAATTAAAACAAGGGGAGCGCCATCGTTTAATAGGAACCGAGAGCTGGGGAATTATTGCAGAGATATGGCGACATACAGATGCAAATAATCCAAGTGATGAGGATGATATAGTGAGGGTGCAGGATGATTTTGGGAGATAGAACAGCCTCCCTAAATCCTTTCCCGGAAAAAAGAAAAGCCTCCCTAAATCCCTCCTGAGGAGGGACTTTAGTTTATGTCATTTTGTAGATTATTATCAAGTCAGGCATTTTGCCTTGTTGCTTTTAACGCCGCTTCCACCAACCGCATTTCGCCAAAACTAGCAGTGGGCAATAATGGTTTTAAATCCGTCAAAGTTTTTTCTCCTCTATCATTTAAAACTTTTGCCACTTCTAAATATTTTTCTTTAGGTATTAACGATGTAATCTCAATCAAGCCTTTTTCAATAAAAGCGGCTAAATGTCCTTCAATGGTTTGTTGTGTAAAGTTTCTGATTACAGCAATTTCTGCAATTGTTTTTCCTTCTTTAAATAAGGCATAAGTACTTTGCTTGGTATCGATCTTGTCTGTTACGGGTTTTGTTTTACGTTCCCGTTTAGGTGCAGGCGCCTTTGTGGCCATATTACTTTCAATATTGTGCAGCTCACAATAATCATTTACAGTTTGTAAAATATCTTCGCCATACTTATCAACCTTTGCTTTTCCAAAACCACTTATCAATAATAAATCTCTGCTGGTTTTAGGCAAATAAGTAGCAATATCTTTCATCATTAAATGTGTAGCTACCATAAAAATCGGTGTCCCGTCTTCATCACAAATCATATCTCTCCATCGTTTTATCGTATCATATAATTCAGGATTTGGAGAGTCTGTCTTGGTAGATTTTTTAGTGTTAGCATAACAACTCAAATTAAATTTAGGCTGTGCAAAATCTATTCGGTGTTTTAAAAATGTAGTTAGAGAAAAATTGGATTTACAATACTCCAAATAATAATTATTGGTAGCAACCGCAATTGCAAGCGCATTTAAATGTTCGTTTACCAGATCTGCCGCTTCTTTGTGTTCAGTGATTAATGGGTGGTTTTTTAAATGATTTAAAAGTTCTAAAAACTTAGTAATAAAATGATTGGCAGCCGCAGCAATGCGTAATTGTAAACCATCGTTTATTTCTATAATTGGTTGCTCTTTAAGCAAGGTATTTATTTGGCGAATAAATTTTAATCCGTTCATTTTTTCTGCCCTAAAAAATGTTTGCATGTTCACCATCCATGCTACTGCCGTATTATTCAGTTTGTCATTTTGTGCATTTACATAATGTTGCAACGTATCTATTTCATTTTCCACTTCAGTAAAAGAAAATACATCTTCTAATAATTGTGTTGTAAACATTTGTCTTGCACCTTCAAATTTATCTGC
Organism: Chitinophagales bacterium; assembly: GCA_038227505.1. Taxonomy (GTDB): domain Bacteria; phylum Bacteroidota; class Bacteroidia; order Chitinophagales; family Chitinophagaceae; genus Ferruginibacter. Next base: position 4,090 of record JBBRPX010000048.1, on the reverse strand, counting down.
AAGCGATCCTTTAATGGTGAGGGAACTTTGTCCTTTAACTACATTCTCATTACTATAAATTGCTGAGTTAGGAATTTTAGATAACAATACTATGCCGCCCAAACTTGTGCAACGGCTCAATGCAACATATACTTGTCCACTGCTAAAAGCTGCACCCGCATCTATCATTACTTTATCAAACGTAAGCCCCTGGCTTTTATGTATTGTTATTGCCCACGCAAGTCGCAGTGGATATTGTGTAAAAGTTCCAATTACTTCCTGTTGCAGTTTTGCATCTGCTCTGTTCAATGTATAGCGACTGTTTTCCCATGTTTCTCTATACACTTCTATTTCTATACCGCCACAATCCACCACAATTTTTTCATTGTCCAGCCTGGCAACTACACCAATTTTCCCATTGAAATATTTTTTTTCGACCACATCATTTTTTATAAACATCACTTGCGCACCTTGCTTTAACATAAGTGCCGGATCAGCAGGATAAATATTCTCCGGGAATTCATTTTCTATTTCTGCCTTATACACATACGGCGGCGAAAGCAACTTTTGTATTTCGCTGTTGTTTATAAGTTCTGCCTGTTTGTTGTGCGATGTGAGGGTGATATATTTTTCATCATACCCAGGCCTAAAGCCCGGAATAAAACGTTCGTGTAACATGTCAAAATCAACTTCGCCCATGTTGTTGTTGCGCACATTGTTTAACAGCTCAACAAAGCTTTGTTCCTTTTGTCTGTATATTTTATTAAGCTCTATTAAAATCGGTTGCTGTTCCTTTACAGCAACGCTGTCAAAGAAAAAAGGAGATGCATAATATTCCTGCAATATGCTCCACTCGTGGTTTTGCGCTACAGGTGGCAGCTGATGCAAATCGCCAATGCACAATAACTGTACTCCACCAAAAGGCGTGTGATGATTGCGGCGTACACTTCTCAGCAATGTATCAATAGCATCCATGGTATCGCAACGCACCATGCTTATTTCATCAATAACCAATAACTCCATTTTGCGCAATAATTGCTGGCGTTGTTTGGTGAATTTCATTTTGCCGAGCAAATCATTTTTGCCGCCAGTGCTTGGTATAAATGGGTGAAACGGTAATTGAAAAAGACTGTGAAGCGTTACGCCGCCTGCGTTTATAGCCGCCACTCCTGTAGGTGCTGCTACGATTGTATTTTTAGTACAATGCTCTTTTAAATATTTTAAAAAAGTCGTTTTACCTGTTCCGGCCTTTCCTGTAAGAAAAATGTTTTCCGCCGTTTCTGTTACGAACCGGTACGCCAATTCAAACACTTCATTTTTTTCTATTGTTTCTGTTGCCATTTTATTTATCCAAATTCTTTTTACAAAATATAAAATTACCGATTTCGTTTTTTAGGAGCAGGATCATTTTTGCTTTGTTATACATTTGTATCGTGCTATACGCTACAATCTTTTGTTCGTTCCTCACAAAAGTATTTCCGCTTCTATCACGGCTAGGTTCAGCATTTTTTCTTTTTTCAGCTGCGTAGGCTCGTGCCCCGTCAGCAGTTGGCGCATCTCACGGGCTGCGCTCTTCCAAGGATTGCACCCGTGGTTACTTAAGGGTAATCCCTTCGGGATTGGTTATTTACTTAGAATACATTAAATTTTTCTTGGAGCACACTTAGATACACACTGTTGAAAAAAGTTATTCTGTTGAAGGGCTGCGCTGCTTAGCCAAAGCTCTTTTTGTGGGCTGCCTTTGAGCCCACAAAAAAGCGGGCGGCGGGCAGCGAACTATTGTTGAAAAATGTTTAGTTGTTCACAGCCCCTAGTTTTTTTAATAACTAATCAAGCAGTGGTTAAGGCTTCGTTCACCGGCAGATTACAATAAATATTTCTCGTCAAATTCCACACCGCTCTCAATGAGCATTCGCTTATACTCATCATAAAATGTTTCTACTCTGTGATGCGCTTTTTGCTTAGCAACATAATTAATAATTTTTTGCTTTTCTCTTATTGAATAAGTGAAGGCTCCATAGCCAACCTGCCAACCATTAAATAAAGGAAACAAACCACTATCCCTTATAAATGTATTGCTAGCCACTTTTATTTCCTTCACATAATCGGCTAAACAAATAGATGGGTGCAAATCTGAGAAAATATGAATATGATCTTCAATGCCATTTATGCGATACAAATGGCAACCTCTTTTTTTAATAACACCATAAATAAATTTGTATAATTCTCTGTCGTGCTCTAAATTAATGGTTGGTTGGCGGAACTTTGTACCGAACACAATTTGGTAATATACTTGGGTGTATGTGCTCATTGGTTGTTGTTTTATATTTTATTGGGCAACTACTTTGTGGTGTCGGCATGCGCTGCATGCCATCCATGGGAGCTGCCCATGGTTACTAAAGGATAACTCCTCCGGAGTTTGCATTTAACCACAAAGAGGTTTTCCTTTAGTAACCATAGGTGCAACCCGTGAGCAAGCAGAGCTTGCGGCATACCTACGCTACCATACTCCCGGTTGCCTTACCAAGCATCAACAACTCGGTAACTTTTATCTCTGTAATGTATTTTTTGTTGCCTTCTTTGTCCATATAATTACGGTTTACCAATTTTCCTTCAATGGCTACTTCGGTTCCTTTTGTTAAAAACTTTTCAGCAATATCTGCTACCTTACCCCAGGCTATAAGATTGTGCCATTGTGTTTCCGTAACTCTTTCGCCCTTTGCATTTTTGTACTGCTCGTTGGTAGCTACTGAAAAGCGTACAAGTTTTTTTCCGGTTTCGGTGTTTCTTACTTCCGGTGCGTTACCTAAATTACCAATCAATTGAACTTTGTTTTTTAATGCGTACATGTTTTTAAGTTTTGTGTCCCGCAAAATATCCTTATAGAAATATTTATGCGGGACGGTTTATAGATTTATTTATTTCAGCCAATACCTTGTTTCGGTTTGACAAAGCAAAGATGCACCGCCTCAAAAGCCTCACTCGTATCTTAACCGTTTATAGTTGTATATATCCGTTTGTAAGCGGTTGTACTTATATAAATATTTCGTATCTTTTACTCACAAATCAACACCAGCTTATGCTTGAAAAGAAAGAAGCCACACTTTGCCTTAGTTGTGGCAGTGCCGTAAAAGGCCGTGCAGATAAAAAATTTTGTAATGATTATTGTAGAAATGAATATAACAACGGGTTGAAATCCAGTACTACAAACCTTGTACGCAACATAAATAATGCGTTGGGCAAAAACAGAAGAATATTAGAAAGCAGCATTTCCAACGAACAGGAAACCGGAAAAGCCAATGCTGAAAAACTATTGGCAAAAGGTTTTCAGTTTAAATATTTCACGCACACTTACACCAACAAAAAAGGCGATGTATATTATTTTTGTTATGATATGGGATACCTGCCTTTGGAAAATGATTGGTTTTTAATTGTAAAGAGAAAAGAAGAAAATAGTTGATATTTCAATAATCCACATTTTAATCATTTACAAAAGTTGATTTTTAAATTAATACTTATGCTTTCAATTACTGTTATACAAACAAACCTGGTTTGGGAAAATAAAGCGGCTAATCTTTTAATGCTTGAGCAGAAAATTAAAGGTATGGAGGAACGAACAGAAGTGATTATTTTACCCGAAATGTTTAGTACAGGTTTTTCGATGAATGCCCAAGCGCTTGCTGAAGATATGAATGGTGAAACAGTAAATTGGATGAAACGTGTAGCGGCAGAAAATAAAATTATTTTAACTGGAAGCATCATTATAAAAGAAAAAGAAAATTTTTATAACAGACTTATATGGATGTTGCCAAATGGCGAGTATGGTATTTATGATAAGCGACATTTGTTTGGTTTGGGAAATGAAACAGAACATTACAGTGCAGGCAATAAAAGATTAATTGCAAGCGTAAAGGGATGGAAAATAAATTTACAAATATGCTACGATCTACGGTTTCCCGTATGGGCAAGGCAAGCTCCCTCTTCTTCGGAGAGGGCGGGGGGTGAGGTAGAATATGACATCTTAATTTATGTAGCCAATTGGCCCGAGCGCCGCAGCCATGCCTGGAAGACGTTGCTTTGTGCAAGGGCAATTGAAAACCAGTGTTATGTT
>JBBRPX010000047.1:0-19217 GCA_038227505.1 Chitinophagales bacterium | reverse complement strand
AGTTTTTTTTGTACTAGTCCCTTTTCAATCAATTTAACTCTTAACATTTGATCAACCCAAAGCAGATTCATCTTTTCAGCAATGTCTTCGATGTTCAAAGGGTCAACCAACAACGCTGCATTGCCCGCTACCTCCGGCATAGATGTAGTATTACTACAAATAACGGGAACTTCACTTTGAAAAGCTTCGACAATTGGTAAACCAAAACCCTCAAATGTTGGCACAAATGTGAGTGCAAAGGCACTACCTAAAAGTTGCACAAGCTCATCATCACTAATTCTACCTGTAAAGACAATATCATTTTTAGCGGTCATTGTGGAGATAACTGACTGCACGGTCTCATCACCCCAAAAAATGTTTCCGGCTAACACTAATTTCAATGGTGAATTAGTATTTTTTTTAAAAACTTCAAACGCTTTTAAAAGTCGAACTATATTTTTACGGGGATGCATTGACCCTATAAACAAAAAATATTCTGCACCTCCTGCATATTTAATTCGTGCTGTTTTTTTAAGTTCATCATTTAGGGGATAAAAATTTTCTTTTACACCACAGGAAACATTATCAATTTTATTTAAATCGATTTTATAAGTATCGGTGATATCATATTTACTGTATTCAGAAATAGTTGCTATTCTAAAGGCCTTGCGTGCAAATCTTGGATAAAAAGTTCGAAAGTAAAGCCGGTTTCTAAGTGGTAAATCTTGAGGCTGGTGCTCAAAATTTAAATCATAAATAAGTGGGAGTTGTTTGCACTTTGCAGACAGACAAAGAAAACCTTCCATAGATAAAAATAGATCCGGCTTGTTCTTTTTTAAAAAATAGCCAACAGCTATTTCCATATAAAACAAATAAAGTAATGGATGGCGGTAAGGAGGAAAAATATAGAACTTTTTTGCATTAGGAAAATTGAAATAGTCTTCTGTAAAATTTTTATCGCAAAGAATTTGAAATTCAATTTCAGGATGCGTTGAAATTAGAATTTTAAGCGTTTCAATTGTAAAATTGCCTATGCCATCAATTTTTTTGTTCCTTAAAATCCAACAGTTTACTGCTATTTTCATAATTTAAATTGAACAGCAGCTTCTATGCTGAAATGAATTTACCACTGACAGAATTATTTTCTTTATTTGCAATACATTTGCGAAAATAATTAAATAAAAATTATTAAATGAAGACAGCCTTAATAACTGGTATAACAGGCCAAGATGGTGCATATTTAGCAGAACTACTTTTAGAAAAAGGCTATCTGGTACATGGCATAAAACGCCGAAGTTCATTAATGAACACCGATAGAATTGACGACTTAATTTTTGATAAAACTTTAGCAGACCGGTTTCATTTACACTATGGAGATTTGACGGATAGTAGTAGCCTTGTGAGAATTATACAACAAACACAGCCGGATGAAATATACAACCTAGGCGCACAAAGCCACGTACAGGTGAGTTTTGAAACTCCTGAATACACAGCAAATTCAGATGGAATTGGTGTATTAAGATTGTTAGAAGCAATCCGTATTTTGGGGCTCACTAAAAAAACAAAGTTTTACCAAGCTTCAACTTCTGAATTATACGGATTGGTGCAAGAGATACCACAGAAAGAGAGCACACCTTTCTACCCTCGATCTCCTTATGGTGTAGCAAAATTATATGGTTATTGGATCACCGTAAACTACAGAGAGTCTTACGATATGTTTGCAGTAAATGGAATTCTTTTTAACCATGAGAGTCCGCTTAGAGGTGAAAATTTTGTTACGAGAAAAATAACTATTGGCGTAGCGAGATTGGCTTTAGGTTTGGATAAAGACCCGTTGATGCTTGGGAATTTGGATGCGAAGAGAGATTGGGGCCATGCAAAAGATTATGTTGAGGGTATGTGGCGTATGTTGCAGCAGGACGTGCCGGAAGATTATGTGCTTGCAACGGGCATAACAACGACCATTCGTGATTTTATCAGAATGGCATTTGATAATATTGGAATCGAACTTTATTTTGAAGGAGAAGGTATAGACGAAAAAGTATTTGTAAAATCATGCAGCAATCCGTTGTATAATTTACCAGAGCGTATGCAGGTAATTGGAATACACCCACGTTATTTTAGACCTGCAGAAGTTGAATTATTAATTGGCGATGCAACCAAAGCAAATACAAAACTTGGTTGGAAACCGGTATACGATCTACCCATGCTTGTAAAAGAAATGATGGAAGAAGAACTAAAATACCAAGCTAAAAAAGGATAAAAAAATGATTACTTTAAAAGGCAATCATTTTTTTTTGTATAATATTTTCTTTTTAAAAAGGTTTGAAACAAGTTTAAATGGAGCTGTAATGAGTCCTTCTGCAAATGCAAAAAGAAATGCAGGTTTTAAACCATACACAGATTTCATGACCCTAAAATGTTTTGCTATTGCCCTAAACTCACCATACACGAGCAAATTGTAAACGATAATTCTTGTTGTCTTAAATTGTAGTGGTAGTTGCTGGTGATATTTTTGAGCAGCATTAAAATCTGTCTCCACTATGGTATTTAAACATTCATAAATAGCTGCTTCGCTAAAACGGTACATTTCAATTAATCCATTGTGTGCAATATTATACCTGTTAAAATCTACTGAAGGAGTATTTACAAAAATAGTATTGGCATTTAGAAGTTGCAGCATTGGCAAAAATTTTGCTGCGGTACTTGTTGTTAGCCACGTAATGCCACTACTGCAGCCAATAAGCAATGTACAATAATGTGTAAGGGCGGCATTTTCTCTTAAAGTGAGTGTATTTGCGTCTATTATTTGTTCAGTTCCTTCGAATTTATTTGCTGATGAAAGAATAATGCAGGTCGATGAATAAGTTGTAATTCTTTTTGCAACAGCCATTACTAGCTTAAAATTTAATTCTGATTGACCACTTTGTGGTGCATATTCCCATAAAAAAACATGCTTAAATTTTTGAAGATTATATCTTGTTGCAAAGTTCAAAACATTGCTTTTTTCCTGTTCGGTTAATTCTACAACAGGTTGTAATGGAACTGTCGCTTGACCTTTATAAGCTCTCAAAACCATTCCTCTAATGGTACCATCATATAATGCAAGATTAACGTCCATATTAGTTGTAACAAAAACTTGATCCCATAGCCGTGCACGCTGTTCTGCAAAAACTTTGCGTTTGTACCTTCTAAATGCTACAACATCATTTTTGGCAACTTCATCTGTTACCAAAATTTCATCCACATAGGGATTGTTCGAAATAATATTTTTACAAAAGTCGGCAATGGCCCATGTTAGCTTACAATTGGGAAAATCACTCTTTATCTGGCGGGCAATAGCTGTAGCATAAAGGCAATCGCCATTGGAAAAAAGTTGCACAAGTAATATATTGGGCGGTTTATTCATACTCAAACAACATTTTTTTTGCTAATTCTTTAAACCCAATTTTTTATTCTTCGCAGAGAGATATAAAAAAAATTTCACTCAACAATATTTTATCTCATCAATATTACAAATCCTTTCATAATTACTGGAACATTCCCTTTTTTAAAATTTGAATACCAAACATAGGTACCCATATCAGATGGAATACCAAATCTCGTCCCATCCCATCCTTTTTTATAATCACTGGTTTCAAAAACCTTTTCACCAAATCTTGTATAAATTTCTAATTTATATTCTTGAAGATTAAATGCATTTAAAATTTTAAATTGATCGTTTTTATTGTCTTTGTTTGGAGTAAAAATATTTGGAAACCAAATATCGCAGGTATTTGGCGTAATAATAATTTCATCTTTTGCAGAGCCACACAAATTAGTCACAACTACAGAATATGTACCGGGCATTCTAATATTGTAGTTACTTTTTGTAGTACCATCCTGCCACAAATAAGTATCAAAAATGCCGGGCGTAACAAGGAAATTATATAAACTACAGACCATGGTATCTTTGCCTAAATATGGCATCGGGTCTTCTTTTATTTTTATTATTAATCTTTTAATGCTATCACATCCATTTGGGCCAGTATAAGTACTGATGTATTCGCCTGCTTGCGAGTGCCCTTCAAAAACATCTCCTTTACAAATTGTTTTTTCAAAAAATGAACTACTTTTCCGTTTTACCGTAAGGTTTAGAGTTCGGACAGAATCACAACCATTAGCAGCTTGAAAAGTCTTTACAAAAGTTCCATTCATGGTTTGTCCTTCAAAAGTCTCTCCCTCGCAAATTGATTGATTTAATGTGAAAAATGATTTTGACTTCACCGTTAAATTCAATGTTCTTATAGAGTCACAGCCGTTAGCAGCAACAAATGTATTTGTGTAAACACCCGTTGTTGAATTACCCTCAAAACTTTGATCCTCACAGATAGTTTGATTTAGTGTGAAAAATGATTTTGGTTTTAAGCTTAAATTTAAAGTACGGATGCTGTCACATCCATTGGCAGAAGTATAAGTATCAATAAAAGTACCTGCATTATTATATCCTTGATAACTTTGACCTGCACAGATAGACATATTAACGGTAGAAAATGATTTAGGTAACACTACAATATTTACTGAATCTTTATAAACACCACAATCCGGCACGGTAACATTAACAAAATAATAGCCACTATTTGCAGGTTGAATATTATTTAGAATAGGGTTTTGTGTATTTGAAGAAAAACCGGCAGGCCCTTGCCAGCTGTAAGTTGCAGAAGACACTGACTCTGCATTTAAGCTAACATTTGAACCAACACAGGGCTTGTTATTATTTGAGGAAGCTTCTGCAATAACCGCATTATAATCGCTAAAGTATCCAAAACTTGCGCCGAGTGCTCCCCCCTGCAAAAATCCTAATTGAAAAAGTTTCAAAGTATTATCTATCTTAATTACAGAACCATTAGGGTAAGATGCAAGAGATAAATTTATTTTTGCAAAGTACCAGTGCCCTCCTGTAGCGGGTACCACAGAAAATAGAGCTCCTGTAATAATTCCTGCGGTGTTATTAATTAAAAAGCTATTTTGACCACCATTCTTTACAAGCAGCGTAATTGAAAGAGCTTCATTAGAACTTCTAGTAACAGAAACTGTGTTACTGCCTGTGCAATTAATTTTTTGCAAAACTGCTGACCCTACTTCGCATCCAACACCGGTTAACTGATATGCATAAGCAGGCGCAGATGTTTGAATATATGTAGACGGATTGTTAATGGTAAGCTCTATTGTTTGCCCTGCATTAATTAATCCCGCAGAAACGCCATCCTGCAAAATATTTGTTGCATTTTGTGTTGCCGTCATATAAACTTTATCATATGGAGAATTTAAACCTCCTTTAATTGCTATGTATTCATTCCCTAAAACATCTACGGGCACTGTCTGATCGCCTGCACCATCTCTACATGTACTTCCAAACGGGCCCCCATTTAATAAGTCATCAGAAATAGTAATTGCTATTGGTTTTGTAGATGTAACTGACGAACCTCCAAGGTGTTGATTAGCTGCTTGTGAAGATGCAACTGCCGCATAAGTCTGACCCTTATTAAGTACCACCGTAAAGGGAATTCCGGAAGAATGACCGATTATGTTATTTGTTGGGTTAATTGTTACACCTGTATTATCTTCTGTAGCAACGATATTAAATGATGAAATGGGTAAAGGAGTATATTCATCCGCATTAAACAAAATACTTTGCGAGGAAATGTAAAATGAGGTGCCAAGAGAATTTTTACCCTTAAAGGCATATAATTCGGGATTAGGACCATTAGAATTAGCTTCGTAATATGCGGCAATCTTGTTATTCGATTTAATTTTTAAACCCCTATTTTGGACTATGTTTCCTGGCGTACATTCTAAAATATCTATCCATTGTGTAAGGTCTAAAGATTGTGTTGTAAATGGTGCAAGAGTAAGGGTTTGGTCAATAAAAGCGGCATTGGCAGGTAAGGAAACAGTTATAGTACACGGAAGCTGATAAGAAGTAAATCTCAAAAAATTTGGCTTATCATACCCGAATGCAGAGGATATATCAGGACATGCGAACCAAAAAGTAGTATCTTTTTGTGCAGACGATGAAAAATAAAAAATAAAAACGAATATCGATAATAAAATTATTTTCATAAAGTGAATTATATATTATTTATCATAAGCTCTGCAAGTTGTTTAAAGTCAACTTCAGGCTTATAACCAATAGACCTTATAACTCTATTATCAGATACTAATATCTTATATTGACTAACAAATGTTGGCATCTCAAAAACATAATCTTCGTAATTAAGTCCAACTAATGAAAAACATTGCTCCACCCATTGCTGTATAGAATAACCTTTGCCGCTACTAATATTTGCCTCAAATACCTTATCCTGATTGACAAATTGCCAAATACCCTTCACAATATCACCTGCAAAAGACCACTCTTTAATAACAGACATATCACCAATTTCTAATTTTTCTTTGCTCCCGTTGCGTATTCTTTTGGCCGATTCACTAATTTTTTTTGTTACATGCCTCTCACTTCTTAGGGGACTGTCATGATTAAAAAAATAGCCTACATAAACTTTCAATCCCAATGTTCTAAAATAGCGGGCAGCATATATGCTTTGAATTCTACTAATTGAATAAGCATCATTTGCTGCAAATGGATCAGTTTCTTTAATGGGAAGTCCATTGTTTATAAATTGTAAGCCGCTTCCAGATATAAAAACTTTTGTCTGTGATGAAAATTCTTTCACTGCTTCAAGAATATTGAGTGCTGCCGTTGCAATTGTTCTGTGGTTCTCAAACAATGCACTATGGTTTGTTGTAGAATTTGCTGCTAAATGAAAAATATAATCAGGCTTTTCCTTTTTAATGATGGTTGAAATTTCGTAATAATTATCAATTTCCGTTTTCATGAAATTCCCATTTCTACTTATTCCAATTACATCTATACCTTCTTGATTAAGCACCCTTGATAAATAATAGCCATCTTGACCATTAGCTCCTAAAATAATAACTTTCATTAAATTTTAAATTTCTCTTTCAATTTTAAAAACGGCTTTTCCATGCAGGTATAGCTTAGTTTAGAAAACAATAGTGTGGTAATTAATGCTAGTAGCCATAAAGAAAAATAGATAAGATAATTATTTGCAGGGTTAATTCTATGCGGTATAAAGGTCATTATAATTGAAATAAAAACCATGTGGTATGCGTACATACCGTATGTATACTTGCCTAATGACGAAAGTGTTTTAAAATTACTCATTTTATAAAAAGAATTTTTTGCATAATTCTGTTCAAGAATAAAGAATGCAAAAAACAATGAATCTACAAAATACAATAGAATATTACTTGTTTCAATAGAAAATATTTTCTCCCGGAATATATGTAATCCAAAAAAAACTACATAAACGAGCAAAATCAGGGACTTATTAATATTTTGAATTAATACAGAAAAATTCTTAAACAAAACAAGATAAGCAATAACACAACCTAGGAATAAACTCCCACTTACACTAATTGTATGAAATTCTACATAAGTAATATTTTGTGTATGATAAACACCGAAGCTAACGGCAATAGCTATTAATACAGGGAAAAAATAAAAAATCTTTTTTGAAAAAAAATACATCAATAAAGGAAGAATAAGATAAAACTGTTCTTCAACTGCTACACTCCATAATACTGTGATTGGCAATGAGCTAATACCAGTTGTAGCTAAATTAAAATTTGTAAGAAATGTTGCAATCAAAAAAAAATTAGCATCATGTAGGCTGTAGTAAGGTCTTTGTACGAAAGAAAGTACTAAAGCAAAAAAAATAACTAAAAAATAAACGGGCCAAATCCTCAAAATTCGTCGCATGTAAAATGCAGATATATTTATTTTTTTAAACTTTTCATTTTCGCTGAGTAATAAATAACTTATTAAAAAACCACTTAAAACAAAGAAAAAATGAACACCAATTCCTGGTTTACCCAAAATTTTATTCAAACATTTTATTATGAAGGTTCGTTCACCAAAATCGAAGAGTATAAAACAATGACCTAAAAAAACTGCCAAAAAAGATATTGTACGAAACCCATCAAGATTAGGAAAATAAATCTTTTCAGTTTTTTTTAAAATCATGGTTGAGCAAGTTACTTTAGAAAACACGCTTTTTAATAATATGCCTTCGAATCTATTTATGCCGTTTTAAGAATTTCATCTAGTAAAAATTCATAGTCAATTTTCAAATTATCAGTTGTCCATTTTTGAGATATTCTTTCTAACGATAAAAATCCTTGCTTTTCAATTTCTTTCAATGAGAAATAATCCAAACAAATACCAGGATTGTCTTTGAGTAAATGCCTAAACATAGGACAGTCAGAAACTGCAATTGGCTTTTTAACGGCTAACGCTACATCTGCTGCACTGGATATGCCTCTTCCTGTTTTATCTTGATAATTAAACACGTTTATATCATTTTTCGATAAAAATTTTAATAGATCCTGACTGCTTAAAAAATCATGAAATATATCTAACCTTATTCCAGGCTTGGTAACCAAAGCCTTGCAATTTTCAGCAATTCTGTGTGCATTTTCTCCTAGCTTGTCCCCGAATTCTGCAAAAGGCATATTTATTCTTATCACAGCATTTTCGTATTCTTCTTGCACTCTGGATACTAAATTTTCAAATCCTTTATTTGGCGTAGCAAAGCCAAAACTGCCTATTACTGGTATTGGATTAATTAGAGGGGTTACATCAGATTGATAATAAGGGATTAGTCTACCTGTTTTAAAAAGAATATTTTTAGTTATTGCAATTGTAGGATCGCTACAGACATAATAATCAAAAAAAGAGTTTAAAATCTTCGTTTTGTTTTTTGTAAAAAGTATTTTTTTTCTGGCTTTCGCACCATTTGCTATTACCTGGGTTACTTCATGTATTATTCCAATTTGAGTAATCTTAATATGTGCAATATTACTTTTGTAAATGCCTTTAAACAATTTCTTGAAAAGCCACGGCATTACAGAGGGATGAAAATTATAAATTATAGCATCGGGATTAATCACTACAATAGTTTTTTCCAGCTCATCTAAACTTTCACACTCAAACTTTAAAAAATTATAATATTTCGATTTAGAAATAGCGTCAAAAACATTTTCCCCAAATTGATATACGCCACACTGCTTTTTTGTATGAGTAACAAATAATATAGTTTTTGGAGGCATATTTATTCTTGATAAAATAATTACTGAAGTTTACCACTATCTTTTTAATATTTCGATTTTTGGTACTGGAAAAATAAAACCTGTTCCTTTATCAAGTGCTTCCTTTTCTCTTACAACAAATTCATCTTTAAAATGCCATGGAAGTACGAGGTAATAATCGGGATTCATTGCCCTACTTTCCGCTTCGCTAATGATTGGAATATTAGTACCTAAAGTAAAAGCGCCATATTTATCTTCATTTCTTTCGGCCGCATAATCTATCAATGTATGATCAATGTTACACCACTGTAAAATCGTATTGCCTTTTGTAGATGCACCATAAATGTGTACTTTCTTTCCTTCATTTTTAAGCCTAACCAGCAATGAATACAATTCATCTTTCAATACTTCTATCCTTTTTTGAAAAGCAACATAAGGTTTATCAGTATCAAGTTCCAAATCAAACTCCTTATGGCGTGTCTCGTTTATAAGCAAGTAATTTTCATGGCTATCATGTCTGCTATTTTCTTTGTGTGTGGCATAGCATCTTATACTGCCACCGTTAATATCATTAAAAGAAATTTTGAAAATCTTTATTCCTCCCAAAGCCAGTATTTTCTCTAACACTGCAAGGCTGTAAAATTCTAAATGTTCATGGCAAATGGTATCATAACTATCAAGTTCCAGCATGCGTGGCATATAACTCATCTCAAAAACCCACACGCCAGTTGATGATAAAAATCTTTTTATTCCTTTCACAAATTCTACAGGGCTTTCCAGATCGTAAAACATGGCAATGGAAGTTATAACATCCAATTTTTTACCTTCTAATATTTTAAACAATTCTTCTGATGGAAAAATATCTTGTACAACTGTTGCCTCTTTTACTTCCTGCGCCACATCGCTCGGATCGCAACCGTATTTAATAAAATTTTTTGGGTAATATCCTAATAAAGTTCCATCATTGCAACCAATATCCATAATAAGTGGATGTTTTGCTTCTCCTACAGTATCTACTACACTATCCACAATATCTTTTAAATGGTTCCTCATTGTGTCATTTGTTCCACTTCTGTACCAATATGCAGCATACAAAATTTCAGATGGAACAGAGTGCTCCATTTGCAATAATCCACAGGCGTTTTCATCTTCCTCCGGATTACATCTCACAAGTGTGCAATCAATTTTCCGCAGACTCGGCATTTCTTTACCAGGTTTAATAAAACTTCCTTGTAAATATTGTGGGCCTAAATCAATTACCTTTTTTAAAGATGAAGAGCCGCAAACACGGCATGTATTTCTTTTGCGAATATGCATTGCTATTAGTTGATTTTAGATTTAATTAGTTGTACAAATTGTTCATTTAAACGATCAATACATTTGTTTCTTTGAAGATTTAACAGTGCCAATTGTTTTACAACAGCATCTTTTTGATTTATTTCAACATTTTCAAAATCATAGACTTTTTCCTGCTCATGCCACAATTTACAGTTTACATCTGCTAATTGATAAAATACTTCGCCAAAATTACCAGTTACTTCATCAACGATATTACCTTGCTTTTTAAATATTTTATTAGCTGCAAAAGTCATTCTTTCTATCGGAATGTTCCCTGCAACTGCATTGGAAATATATTCATCAATTTCGATTTGTAACTGGGAAATTTGTGATTGTAAACTTAACAACCGGCTTTCATCATCCGTATGATATATTTTAAGTTGCGCTATCGTAAGCTTGTCGCATAGCATACCAAGTGTTTCTGCCATATATTTTATCGTTACTTTTAGGGCTGCAAAAATAACGAACCAAAACGATACTTTTACGAAGATGGGTATAATTCAAAAACAGGCTTTAAAATCTTCCGTTTTTTTGCTTATCGGATTTGCAGTTGGCGGCATAAATATTCTTTTCCTTTTTCCGAAACTGACATCTTTAGATGTCAATGGTCTCACTAGAGCATTTCTTGATGTTGGCGTTGTACTTTCTATGCTTGCAACTTTGGGAACTATTCCAGTTATCTATAAATTTTCTCCTTTTTACAGATCCCATCTAAAAAAAGATGAGAACGACCTTCCTTTTGTAACTGGAATAATATGTTTAATTGGCTTCCTAATAATTTGTGTTTCCGGATTTATTTTAAAGGATTTTATTATTCGCAAACTTGGCAAGGCGCCCTTATTTGCACAAAACTTCAATCTTGTATATCCACTCACGTTTTTTATGCTCATTTTAGCTTGGCTTGAGGCATTTGCATGGACATTAAAAAAAACGGTTGAAAGCAACTTTTTACGGGAAACCTTGGTTAGAATTCTAACAACAGTTCTCATACTTTTTGGTTGGTTTAAACTTATCAATACACAACAGTTTATTAACTTTTTCTGTCTTCTTTATATAATACCGGTTATAATTTTATACCTGGTATTAAAAAAAACAGGAGAATTTAATTTCAATTTCAAAATAAGTAAAGTAACAAATCGTTTTAAAAACAAAATGTTTATTTACGGACTTTTTGTTTTTGGCGCAACTTTTTTAAATGTGGCATCCCGAACGGTGGATTCATTTGTAGTTCTGGGATTAAAAGGACTAGAAGCAACTGCAGTTTTTTTACTCGGTTCATATTTAGCCTCTCTTATGGATTTACCAATGCGAAGTATAAATGCTATTGCAACGCCGGTGTTAGCCGAGTCATGGCAACAAAAAGATTATGCAAATATTTCAACAGTTTATCAAAAAAGTACAATCACACTATTAGTTGCGGCACTTTTTATCTTTTGCCTGGTCATGTTAAACGTAAATAACCTATCATTTTTTTTAGGTAAAAGCTATGAAGCAGTGCCTTCAATTGTTTTAATTATGGGCATTGCTAAAATTGTTGATTTGGGGACAGGTGTAAACGGACAAATCATTGCTACCTCAAGCGACTGGAAATTTAATTTTTATACTAACGTACTTCTCACAGTTATCGCTTTCCCACTAAATTTTATTTTAATTACTAGATTGGGGATTGTAGGAGGAGCTTACGCAACACTGATTTCTACATTTATTTATAACTTGGTTAGATATTTTTTTATTTTAAAAAAATATAAATGGCAACCGTATAATTTTGCACATTTAAAAATTCTGCTTGTCAGCATCATAATTTTTTGTCTGGTTTATGCAATTCCGTTTGTTATAAATATTTATTTGGATACAATTTTTCGGATATTTTTGTTTTGTGCGTTGTATGTACCGGCTATATTAAAGATGAATGTGAGCGATGAACTAAATGTTACAGCAAAGAAGTTGATAAAAAAGATCAGCCTAAAAAAATAGAAACATTATAAATTTTCTAACCTCCGCAAATACTCCTCCAACCCTCTCCTCTTATTATCATCTAAATTAAAACTGATATTCTCTGTATAATATTTTTCTAAATCATAATGTAAGTAGGGGTTTGCGCTGATTATTTCCGGTAAATGTTTAAACCCTTCAGCTGTTGCTGCATTAAAATTTGTAATAAAATTTTGAGGTAATTTTTTGTTTGCTATCCAGGCAGCAAAAACAAAAGGGAGCCGTGTCATTTCATTCCATGCAATACCAAGATCGTAAATGTATTTTCTCTTTGTGCGTTGAATGAATGCACGGTCGCCTATTACCAATCCTGCAGTAGTTTCCATTATTTTATCTTCATAACCTTCATCGGCAATTATTAGTTCAACATCTATTTTCCAAAAATCTTTTATTAATACTTTCAGCAAACCTACTGAACTGCGACTTTGATAATCCAGCAAAATTGCTTTTATTTCTTTAATTGGTACGTCACTAAACAAACAAACACTTGCCACTTCCCTTTTTGTGCCAATGCAGTAGTCGGTTATAATATGATACTCTTTTAAAAATGGGATGGTTGCGACAGGTACAAGTGAAATATCAACTTCATCATTGATCAGCATATCGGCAATGCTTGCAGGGAAATCTGTTACTAATTCTATTTCATCTTTCATCATACCTTTTTCAAAGCCATATATCAGTGGTTTTGTATTGAGGTAACTAACTGCTGCAACCCTTATTTTTCTTTCCAACTCGTTTCGTTTAAATTCGTGCAAAATTACTTCAAACTAACTTCATATATGCAACTTTCGCCGCTTACCGCTATCTCCCCAATAGATGGTCGTTATAATAAAAACACTTTGCAACTTGCTCAATATTTTTCTGAATATGCATTAATCAAATACAGGTTAAAAGTAGAAGTAGAATATTTTATATTATTGAGTGAAAAAAAATTCTTTAAAACTGATGCGAAATTGAAAAACGCATTGCGTTTAGTTGTTGAAAATTTCAGTGAAGAAGATGCTATAGAAATTAAAAAAACCGAAAGCATTACAAATCACGATGTAAAAGCAGTTGAATATTTTTTAAAGGAAAAATTAAATCAACTTGGCGGAGATGATTTAAAAGAATGGATCCATTTTGGTTTAACCTCGCAGGATATCAACAATACTGCAGTGCCAATGCTTTGGAAGGATGCGGTGGAGTTTGAATATTTACCAGCCATTATTAACCTCCAGAAAAATTTAAAAAAATTGGCGACTGATTGGAAAAATATTCCAATGCTTGCCCGCACCCATGGGCAGGCTGCGTCTCCGGTTTTGCTCGGTAAGGAAATGATGGTGTTTGTTGAGCGCTTAGAAAATCAAATTCAGTTGTTTAGCCACATTCCTTTTTCGGGTAAGTTTGGAGGAGCTACAGGTAACTTTAACGCACACGCCGTTGCATATCCAAAGCATAACTGGATAAAATTTGCGAATGGCTTTTTAGAAAATAAGCTGGGTTTACAACGCCAGCAATACACCACACAAATTGAACATTACGATACTTTGGCAGCACATTTTGATGCCATTAAACGCATCAATAATATTTTAATTGATTTGTGCCGTGATATGTGGAGCTACATAAGTGTAGATTATTTTAAACAACAAACAAAAAAAGGAGAAGTTGGTAGCAGTGCCATGCCACACAAAGTAAACCCTATAGATTTTGAAAATGCAGAGGGCAATTTCGGAATGGCAAATGCAATACTGGAGCACCTTTCAGCCAAATTACCAATTAGTCGCTTGCAAAGAGATTTAACTGACAGTACTGTTTTACGTAACATCGGTGTTCCAATTGCGCACACAATTATATCCTTAAAATCTTTAGAAAAAGGTTTGAGTAAATTAATTTTAAACGAAGTAAAACTAAAAGCAGATCTGGAAAACAACTGGGCTGTAGTAGCCGAAGCTATCCAAACAATTTTGCGCAGAGAAAACTTTCCAAAACCATACGAGGCTCTAAAAGATCTTACAAGAGGTAATAATACGATTACCAAAACTTCCATGCACGAATTTATAAATAGCTTAAAAATATCTGCTGCTTTAAAGAAAGAATTGAAAGCTGTGAGTCCGCATAATTATACTGGAGTGAAATAGTGAATCGTGTGGAAAACGTTTTCTCCACAACTTTTAAAAACTTATACGCTTCGCATTGATTTACCGCTCATCTAATCCAAAGCAGACAATTTTTCCAAATCATCTAAGTCTTTGTAACGACCTGCTGCTTTTTTTGCTTCTTTTAAAGTGTTTAAATGGAGGATTCTTATTTCTAAACCGTCATCATTATAAATTTGACTGAGTTTAAATGACTCACTAAAATCGCAACCTTTCAATAGCGTCATTATTTCAATAGATACAGGTGGTCTTCCATAAGAAAATACATCCATCTTCTCTATATTTAAAAAGTTTTCTAGTGTCATATCCAAAACCGGAAGACCAAATTCTAAAAAAGCCTTCCTCAACTTTTCATAGTTAACCCTATCGTTTTTTACCCAAATATCCATATCA
Organism: Chitinophagales bacterium; assembly: GCA_038227505.1. Classification (GTDB taxonomy): domain Bacteria; phylum Bacteroidota; class Bacteroidia; order Chitinophagales; family Chitinophagaceae; genus Ferruginibacter. The sequence goes on along the minus strand of JBBRPX010000047.1, from coordinate 4,230 downwards.
CCTGTTGTTCTCCTGTAACCATGAAGAATAACTGCATATCCTCCCACCAATATATAATCTACATAATGTTTATTTAGCGCTTTGATAAAATCTCTAAAATCATCATTGAAAATATTTCCCATTACAATAAATGTTTTCTGGAGGAGCTAACCGACTTGTCCATCTTTGGCGGATTTAATGGGTCAATACCATAAGCCATGCATGTTAAATACCAAGCCTGGTTTAATCTCTCAGAGATTGTTGTTTCTTTCGGAAAAAGATTTTGATCTTCGGCTTCCTTAAAACTCATTCCCTTACCAATCGTTTTATCCATTTTGTACATAAAGTAAATTTACAAATAAAGTAACAATAGATAGCTGATTTAAAACTTATCCCTTATTCATCTCACTTGTAAAATGAAATTCTATATCGGGATTATTACTGATTTCTGTATTTAAAAACCACTCACTCTGCGCAAGGTACACTACGTTGCCATCCTTATCTTCCGCAATATTTGCCTGCTTGTATTTTGTAAAATCTTCTAATTTTTTAGGGTCTTTTGCTGTAAGCCAGCAAGCTTTAAAAAATGGCAGGCTGTTCATTTGTACAGATGCGCCATATTCCTGCAATAAACGGTATTGTATCACCTCAAACTGAAGTTCGCCCACACAACCAATTATTTTTTTATTGCCACCAAACTGGGTAAAAAGCTGTGCTACACCTTCATCCGTAAGCTGGTTCAAGCCTTTTTCAAGCTGCTTGGTTTTCATTGGGTCTTTGTTTATCACTTCCTTAAAAATCTCCGGTGAAAAACTAGGTATGCCTGTAAAATAAAAATTTTCACCTTCAGTAAGCGTATCTCCTATTTTAAAATTTCCGGTATCAAATAAACCAACTACATCGCCGGGATAAGCCTCTTCAATTACATCTTTTTGGCGGGCAAGAAAACTGTATGGATTTGTAAAACGCATATCCTTTTCTAAACGAACATGGTTGTAATAAGTATGCCGTGCAAATCTTCCACTACAAACACGTAAAAAAGCAATCCTATCTCTATGCTTTGGATCCAAATTAGCATGAATCTTAAAAATAAATCCGCTAAACTTTTCTTCTTCCGGCAACACATCTCTTGTTGTAGTATGCCGTGGGCGTGGTGTTGGCGCAATACGTACGAAAGTATCAAGCATTTCTTTTACACCAAAATTATTTACAGCACTTCCAAAAAATACGGGTGCAGTATTCCCACTTAAGTAATCTTCTGAATTTAATTCGCCATAAACACCATCAATTAATTCAACATCTTCTCTCAAAACTTTTGCATCGTTCTCTCCTATTTTAGCATCCAAAAGTTTATCATTAATATCAGTAATTTCTACCACGTTTTCGTCGTTGGCTTTTGTACCTGCAGAAAATAATACTAAACTCTTTTTATGTAAATCATATACACCTTTAAAATCTTTACCGCTGTTAATCGGTACTGTCATTGGGTGTAATTGAATTTTTAATTCATTCTCAATTTCTTCCATCAAATCAAAACGGTTCTTTCCATCTCTATCCATTTTATTTATAAAAACAATCACCGGCGTTTTCCTCATAGCGATAACTTCCATCAATTTTCTAGTTTGAGGCTCCACACCATTCACCGAGTCTATCACCAACACAACGCTATCAACTGCCGTAAGAGTGCGAAAAGTATCTTCAGCAAAATCCTTGTGGCCGGGCGTATCCAACAAATTTATCAAATGCCCATCATACTCAAAAGTCATTACAGAAGTGGCTACTGAAATTCCACGCTGCCTTTCAATCTCCATAAAATCAGATGTTGCATGTTTCTTAATTTTATTACTTTTTACAGCACCGGCTGTTTGAATAGCCCCACCAAACAATAAAAACTTTTCTGTAAGCGTTGTCTTTCCTGCATCGGGGTGAGATATGATTGCGAACGTTTTGCGTCTTTCTATTTCTGCGTTGTATTTCATTTATTTCTTTTGCGAGCGCAAAGGTAACTATTGCGGTTTTAACTAATTAAATGTTTAGTATCATGGAGAAATTGCAAGAAAAAAGTCCGGGGCGTGTCCCTTTCGGGTCGGGCTATCCGCTACAATCTTTTATTGCCTCAAAGGCAGGCAATAAAAGGATTTCCACTTCTATCCCTCACGCATTATGCAAGCACTTCAAAATCTGCTGACATTACTAATTTTAAAAAAGGCTAAATCAATTGTTTAAACCATCTGTATTGTTACCTAAATTATTTAAACGGTAGTTTATAAGGACGGTAAGACAAATGAGCAGTATGTTTTATTAATACCTTTACACTATGGCAAATACGCTTGCAATACTAGGAAATTCTTTACGGCTTACACTTCAGGAGTTGAAAGTGAATAAAACAAGAACGGCGCTAAGCCTTACAGGTGTTGCATTTGGCATATTCTGTATAATCGGGGTGTTGGCAACAGTAAATAGTTTAGAACAAAATATACAGAACGAAGTGAACAGTTTAGGCAGCAATACTATCTATATTGATAAATGGGATTACAGCGGCGGGCCTAACAAACCCTTTTGGAAACTGAGGGCAAGACCTGTAATGAAGTACGAAGAACAAAACATGGTTAAGGAACGATCTGAACTTACACAGGATGTTACTTTCTTGATGCAGACCGGTGGAAATTTATCTTACAAGAATGATGTGTTGAGCAACGTGGCGATATATGGTATAAACGAAGCACAGATAGCATTGCAGCCATTAACTTTTGATGCTGGACGTTATTTTTCGGCAAATGAATTTAACAATGGTACAAATGTTTGTATTATAGGCTACGAAAATGCAGAGAGTTTATTTGGGTCCGCTGAAAGAGCAGCAGGTAAACAAGTGGAAGTAAAAGGTAAAGTAATCACCGTTGTTGGCGTTATTAAAAAAGTGGGTAAAAATATGATTGGCTGGGATTATGACCATTGCGTTATGATGCCTTATAAGTATTGCCGACAATTGTATGATGAAAAAAATGCAAACCCTGTATTAATAGTAAAAGGAAAAGACGGGGTAACTACAGATGCTTTGTACCAGGAATTAAGGGGAATTATGCGCCAGGTAAGGCGATTATCGCCGAGGGAAGAAGATAATTTTTCACTAAACAGTGTGGAAGCATTTAGCAAAGCTATTTCTGGTTTTTTTGGAACGCTCAATATTGTCGGTGGTTTCATTGGTGGTATAAGCCTCATAGTCGGTTTGTTTGGCATTGCAAATATTATGTTTGTAACAGTTAAAGAAAGAACTTCAGTAATAGGTTTAAAAAAAGCCATAGGTGCAAAAAGTTCCTCTATATTACTTGAGTTTTTAATGGAAGCAGCACTGATGTGCATTTTAGGTGGTGCTGTAGGCTTATTTTTTGTATGGATACTAACCCTAGTATTATCAGGACCGTTGAAATTCCCTGTATTTATTTCTTTACCACTAATGTTTGCTACCGTAATAATTTGTATCGTTGTGGGTATTCTTGCAGGTATTATTCCAGCAAGGCAAGCAGCCAAAATGGATCCTGTTGTGGCAATCAGAAGTTAACAAAATTGAATATTCTGTATTGTTGAACACTGCTAATTTTTTAAACTCCATTTCATTTTATAAATTGCAAGTGCAAATAGGATTCGTAATTCGTAATTCGTAATTTTTAATTTTTAATTCATCACCACCAACCCCACCATACTCGCCATTGAATCATCTTGCGATGAAACTGCTGCAGCCGTTTACAGCAACGGAAAAATTTTAAGCAACATCATTGCCACACAAAAAATACACGAGCAATACGGTGGCGTTGTGCCTGAGCTTGCAAGCCGTGCCCACATGGAAAATATTGTTCCGGTGGTAGATGCAGCCATAAAACAATCAGGTTTGATATTAAAAGATATTGATGCCATTGCATTTACACAGGCACCAGGTTTAATTGGTGCTTTGCTTGTTGGTGGGCAATTTGCAAAGTCACTTGCGTTATCGCTTAACATCCCTTTATTAGCTGTGCACCATATGCAAGCGCACGTACTTGCTAATTTGTTGCAAAATCCTCCTCCCACCTTTCCATTTTTGTGCTTAACTGTAAGTGGTGGTCATACCCAAATAGTTTTATGCTCATCTGCAACATCTATGAAAGTTATTGGCGAAACCATTGACGATGCTGCAGGCGAGGCTTTTGATAAAACCGCAAAATTATTGGGCTTGCCTTACCCGGGTGGACCATTGATTGATAAATATGCACAACT
>JBBRPX010000046.1:0-19486 GCA_038227505.1 Chitinophagales bacterium | reverse complement strand
GACTTTGCTAAAACAGAAAATGAATTTATAAAAGCAGGTTTTACTCAAGAAAGTGCATCTATAATAAAACCGCCAATGGTAAAAGAGTGTAAGGTTAAACTTGAATGTAAAGTACTTGAGATAAAACCACTTGGTACAGAAGGTGGCGCAGGAAATCTTGTAATATGTGAAGTGTTAACGATGCATATAGACGAAAGTATACTTGATAATGACCATAGAATTGATCAGCAAAAATTTAATCTAGTCGCAAGGCTGGGTGGAGATTGGTACTGCAAAATTTCTGAGGATAATTTATTTAAAGTACCCAAGCCAAATATAAAAATTGGTATTGGTATAGATGCGCTCCCTGCAGCTATTCGCAACAGCAAAATACTTTCAGGAAACCATTTAGGGCAATTGGCAAATGTAAATGAACTGCCAACAATTGATGCTGCATTTGAAAATGAAACTTTAAAACAGATAGTGCAGTATTTTAATCTTGAGCCCCAAGAGATGGAAACAGAGACGCATAAACTTGCCGCATTTCTTTTAAATGCCGGCCATACCAATGCAGCATGGCAGGTTTTACTGGCAAATGATATTATTTAACTTTTATAACACATAAGCAGACAATTACATTTATATTTTTGCTGCCATGAAAGTATTAATATTATTGCTACTCCCATTTCTTTCTTTAGCACAAATAAATCCTATTTATAAAAATCTTGCATTAGAGGGTGGTGGCTTAAGAGGCATAGCGTATGCCGGTGCATTTAAAGCCTTGGAAGATAATGGCACCATGCAACAAATTAAAAATATTGCAGGTTCATCCGCAGGGGCAATTGCGGGTTTAATGGTGTCAATTGGTTACAAAGCTGATGAGATTGACAGTATATTAATGACGTTAAAGTTTCAAAAATTTAATGATGGCAAAGGCGGCTTAATTGGAAAGTACAAAAGAATAAAGAGAAATTTTGGGATATATAAAGGCGATAAATATGAAATTTGGTTAAGAGAAATGTTGATGAAGAAAACAGGAAATGGAGATCTTACTTTTACACAGCTTCATGAATTAAAGCTGAATGACAAAAATTATAAAGACCTTTTTTGTACAGGCACAAACATTAGCAAACAACGGCTCGAAGTTTTCTCTTATAAAAATACTCCAACTTTCTCTGTAGCTACTGCGGTAAGAATAAGCGGTGGTGTTCCATTGTATTTTACCCCAATTGCATTGGACGATTCTTTGCAAAAAATAAAACAAGGAGATACTTCGTCTTACATTAATTATTATGTTGACGGTGGAATGCTCTGCAATTACCCTATTAGTATGTTTGACAGTTGCAAACATGGCTCTATGCCATTAATATGTAATGACCTTATTTTTAATAAAGAAACAATAGGCATTAAACTGGAGCGCAAAGAGCAGATAGATTCTTTTCTTAAAAATTCTATTGAAATACCTCCATATCAACCTAAAAATATAAATGATTACTTCGCCGCATTTGCAAATCTTTTGATAGAAACAATGGCGAGAAAATATCCCGGTCTTTTGAATGAAAAAGGAAGAAGTATTTATGTAGATTATGGAAAAGTAAATCCGAAAGTAAAAAAAGTAAGTGCTAAAAATAGAAGAATGTTGTACGAAAATGGTAAAGCCGGCGTTGTTCAGTTTTTTGAACTTCAAAAAATAAACGCTCATTAAAAATGCTGCAGATTTATTAAATCTGCAGCATTTTTTTAATATTTTCTTTTATCTATAAGCACCTCCAAAAACCCTTCTCAAAATATCTGTTGTTCTTGCAGCAAAATTTGTTCTAATATTTATTTCCTCTTTTGCAATTAAGTTAAACAATGCATCTGTAGCTCTTTGCGTTACATAACTTGTAAGATCAGGATTTAGCTTTTTAAAAGTTGTGGGGAAATTATTATACCTCGTAACCATATCGCCATAATACTTTGTTGCGTCAACTTTATTAAGAGACTGCTCAATTACTGGTCTAAATGCAGCTAATAATTTAGCTGTTGTTTTTTCTCTAAAAAAATGAGTGGCGCTTGTATCGCCATTTCTTACCAAGCCTATTGCATCACTTAAGGTCATATTTTTAATTGCATCAACAAAAATCGGTTTTGCATAACCTGCTGCATCTTCAGCACCTCTATTGATTTGTAAAATAGCTTTATCTACAAGGCTGTTTAGACCAAGATCTCTCAGGGTATTCTCAATCTTTCTAGCTTCGGGTGGAAGCAAAACTTTATATAATTCATTTCTAAAAAAACCATCAGTTGTATTTAGTTGAAGTACTGATTTTGCAATACCCTGCCCAAGAGCTTCTTTAATACCCAATGCAGCTTCGTTGTTAGATACACCAACACCTGCACCAGCAGGGTTAGCAACTTGTTGAAGCGTTTCGCATGAGCCTAATGAAATTGAAATTATCAAGAGTGTAAAGAATGTTTTCATAAAAGGAGTTTAACTTTTTAAATACAAAGCAAGTATGCTGCCAGTTAAAAAAGTTGATATGTTAAAGCGAACATTTTAATGAAAATTTAGACAGCTGCAGCTATAAATTGTGCTAATAAACCTAATGCAAGCCCCGAGTAAATATCCTTCTCCGTATGGTCGGAAACTATTAATCTCGAAGTACAAACAATTCCAGTGCACAACAGCACAAGCGCAATAGGCCATGTCATTAACATGGAATTACTTTTAGCAATTACCAAAAACAATCCAAGCCAGCCACCCATACCAATTGCATGCATACTTACTTTATAGTAAATATTAGCAATTAAGCCGGCAGATGCGGCAAGAAAAATACCTAAAATGAACGAAGGCATTATTTCAGGATACATATCCTGTTTTTTAAAAACTGTATAAGCCCAAAAGAAAAAAATACCACTCGCCATGTACGGAATAATACGATCTCTTTTAGTGCGGAGAAAAACAGAATCTATAAAGCCCACCGCTTTCAGCAAGACAATACTTAGCAAAGGATAAAATATTAAGTTGTAACCACTAATTAAAATTGTATACAATTTTGCCCTAGCAGAAAACCCCGAAAAATAAAATGGATGTATGTATACAAGAAATGCAATTGCGTACAACGGCACAAAAATGGGATGAAAAATATAGGAGAAAAAGTTAGCCGGCCATTTCAATAAAGGATGAACATACTTTTTTTCAGGCAATATTTCTTTCGGTAAAATAGCTTCCATCTTATAATATTTTTCTCAACCTTGCGACTGGGATATTTAGTTGCTCCCTGTATTTTGCAACAGTTCTTCGTGCTATATTATAACCTTTTTCCTGCAACATGTCTGTCAGTTTCTCATCACTGTATGGATGTTTTTTACTTTCTTCTTCTATTAAATCTGTAAGAATTTTTTTAACTTCTCTCGTACTTACTTCCTCACCACTATCTGTTTGCAAACTTTCACTAAAAAAGAATTTCAACCTGTATGTTCCAAATTCTGTTTGAACAAATTTGCTGTTGGCAACGCGGCTTACGGTGGAAATATCAAGATTTGTACGCTCAGCAATATCCTTTAAGATCATTGGCCTCAGCTCTGTTTCATCTCCTGTTAAAAAGAACTCATGTTGGTAATTCATGATAGCCTCCATAGTGTTCAACAAAGTATTTTGCCTTTGTTTTATTGCATCAATAAACCATTTAGCACTATCTATTTTTTGCTTGATAAAAAGTACAGCTTCTTTTTGTCGTTTATCTTTTTTTGTTCCTTTATCGTAATCCTTCAACATATCCCTATAACCTTCACTAATACGGAGGTCAGGAGCGTTTTTACTGTTAAGACTGAGTTCGAGCTTGCCTACATTATTTGCAATAAAAAAATCAGGAATTACATAATTGGTATTCTTTCCCGCATCCCCGGCAGTACCGCCCGGTTTAGGATTTAGCTTGACGATTTGGCCAATGATTTCTCTTAGTTGCTCATCAGTAAGGGTAAGAGCACGCTGTATTTTTTCGTAATGTTTTTTAGTAAACTCATCAAAATATTTCTCCAATACTTTAATAGAAATTTCAATTATTTTTCCTTGATCGGCTTTTCTATGAAGTTGCAGTAAAAGACATTCTTGCAAATTTCTTGCCCCAACGCCGGGCGGATCAAACTGCTGTATCTGCATCAACACTTGCTCAATTTCTACTTCATCGGTGTCTACGTTTTGCCTGAATGCAAGATCATCAATAATGGCGCTCGTTTCTCTGCGTAAATATCCATCATCATCTAAGCTGCCAACAAGTTGTTCAGCAATTTTCATCTGCTTTTCGCTCAGTTTCAACAAACCAAGCTGCTGAAGCATAATCTCCATAAAACTAGTTTCCACCTTATGGGGTATCACTCTGTTATCGTCTTTTTCAGGGTAATTTTCATCCCTCATTTTGTAATCTCCTACATCGTCATCTCCTTCATGCACATAATCACTAATATCTATATTTTCATATTCATCCTCTGTTCCCTCTGTTTTGTATTCCTCCTCACCAGGTTCAGTAAACTCATCTTTTTCAAATTCGTCGTCATGGCTATCCTCATCTGCCTGCTCTAAAGCAGGATTTTCCTCCATTTCTTCTTTAATGCGCTCATCTAAAATTGCAGTGGGAACCTGCAGCAATTTCATTAACTGTATTTGCTGCGGCGAAAGCTTTTGTAATAACTTTTGTTGTAAACTCTGATGTAAAGCCATGAGAAAATATCTATATAAAAATTTATTTGACTTCCTTTATTCTACTTAATATGAAAACGAAATCGTTGGTAAGTTCGTAAATTTACACTCATTAAGCATCATAAATGAAAATCAAATTTATAACATTATTATTTTGTTCAATTATACTAGGCACAGCCGCATTTAGCCAAACTGCTACCTCTGTATTTAAAGGAAATATTCTTCTTAAAAAAATTACCGATTCTACATCTAAGGTAAATAACTACGTTTCTCCTTCAATGCTAATATCGCCTACTTTTTATACTAATACCCTTGCATTTTTTTGTAGGCAAGAAATAAAGTTTGAAAAAGCTACAAAAATTCCTTTAAAATTTAGGTTAGGTTCAGTACAGCAGGTAGATTACTTGGAAGGTAAAGGGCAACGCAAGCCTTAGTTTTTACTTTTTTTTTGATAATATCAATCATTAAATTGTTAGGTTTTATTTTCCTGTGTCGTAATGGTATTTTTTTATGACTATATATTTCTATTTTATAATTTTATAAATTACAGTCAAATAAAAAAATGTTTAAATACTTAAAATACTTAAACCCACTAATTGTCTATTCGCTTGCCATTATAGCTTTTACTCATACTGGTATCTTATGCTGGCTTGTTCTTGTTTATTCGTGGGTATTTATTCCGCTTGCTGAATTATTCATACAACCAAGTACTAAAAACATGAGTGCCGCAGAGGAAGAGTTATCAAAAAATGATCGTGTGTATGATTACTTGCTTTACCTAATTGTTTTTATACAATTACCAACCCTGTTTTTCTTTTTACAGTCTTTTGTAAATACTCCATTACAGACCATCGACATCATTGGCCGTATAACCGCTATGGGTATGCTTTGTGGAACGTTTGGCATCAACGTGGCACACGAACTTGGTCATAGAAAAAATAAATTTGAGCAAACGCTGGCAAAAATTTCTTTACTGAGCAGTTTATACATGCATTTTTTTATTGAGCACAACAAAGGGCATCATAAAAATGTTGCAACACCCAACGACCCTAGCAGTGCACGTTACAACGAATGGTTATATAGTTTTTATTTTAGAACAATTGCCTTTTCTTATTTATCTGCATGGCACATAGCTAATACCGATATGAAAAAAAAAGGGTTAAACATTTTTGGTTTACAAAATGAAATGTTGCAAGTGCATATTTTCCAGGCAGTTTTTGTAGGATTAATTTATTTACTTTTTGGTGGATGGATAACAGTTTATTTTATATGTGCCGCATTTATGGGAATACTTTTATTGGAAACTGTAAACTATATAGAACATTATGGCCTCCAGAGAAAAATTACATCATCAAACTCTTTTGAACGAACAATGCCACAACACAGTTGGAACAGCAACCATGCTATTGGAAGAATTTTATTATTTGAATTGAGCAGACACAGCGACCATCATTATCTTGCAAGCAGAAAGTATCAAATACTTAAACATTACGATAATACACCACAACTCCCAACAGGCTATCCGGGATCCATGCTGCTAGCCTTATTGCCTCCGTTGTGGTGTAGAATAATGAACAAAAGAATTTTACAGTATGAAATAAGTAACGGGAAAACAAATTCCGCTCAATCGTTTGCTATGTCTTGATCCTGTTAAATTATTGTTTCAATTAGTCTTTACTATAACCATTCGTTTGTTTTAAACCTTTCATTACTATTTTTTAAAAATTTGGCATAATGTTTCCACAGTGTGAAGAAACTATTTATGCTGAAAATTTTAATGCCGTTGTTTGTGGGAACATTTGTTTTGTTTAGCTGCAATAATAAAAAAGAAAACACACCCACCTCAAAAGATAAGACTACAAAAATTGAGATCGAAAAACAGATTACAATAAATTATAGATTACTAACGTCAAAGGATAGTGTAAAAAAATTCATTAAATATTCAGATTCTAATAATTTAAAAGTTGTTGCGGCAGTTAACAGGGCAGACGTTAAATTTTTAAATAAATTTGATTCAATCATAATCCCTTTAGATTTAACTCAATCAATCAAACAATATTTTCCGTTCCCTTTTGAGGTATCTTATTTAAAAGATATAAAGAAAATAATCTTTTTTTCTTATCCAACTCAATCTTTTGCAGCTTACCAAAACGGAGTGCTCGTTTACACCGGGCCAACAAACATGGGGCGCAAAACAGATATGACGCCTACCGGCTTATTTTACACTAATTGGAAAGCTGAACAAACAACCAGTACTTTTAACGATGAGTGGGATTTAAAATGGAATTTTAATATTGAAAATAAACTTGGTGTGGGTTTTCATCAGTATGACATGCCGGGTTATCCTGCATCTCACTCCTGCTTGAGGCTCAGCGAAAAAGATGCAAAATATTTATACGAATGGGCAGATCAATGGAATTTGAAAGGAACAGATAATATTTTAGCACAAGGTACACCGGTAATAGTTTTTGGTAATTATCCTTTCGGGAGTTCAAAACCATGGCTTGCATTAGCAAATAATGAAAGAGCATTGAATATTAGCAATGCCGATCTTGAAAATATTACCAAACAATTTTTACCTGATATTATGCAGAAACAGGCACAAAGAGATAGTATTAAATAAAAATTACTCCATTAATTGCTTAATAATAATCTTTCTTTGAGGGGATAATTTATCATCATTAAAATCAGCAGAGTTCCTTGCATTTTCGCTAATGAATTTTGATTGTTTAGCAAACCTTTTGCATCCGGTACATATAGAATAATGTAAAGTCAATTTTATATTCTCCATAAAAGAAGTCTGCCCTGCCTCTTTTTTTGAAGAGAGTAATGTTGCCTGAAGGCAAGTAATATTCATTAATTTTTTTAGCATTGTTGAGCTTACAGATTTAACCAGTTTTTTTGAATGCAACTTCTTAGGTGAAGTTTACACCGATGAATGAGCACCCAATAATTAGCTTGTGTAATTTTTAAAGTTTCGCAAATTTCTACAGTATGTAAATCTTCCATATACTTTAAAACAAAAACCTGCTGTTGAATGTCTTTTAATTTTTTTTTACAGTTTTCAAGAACAAGGTAAAATTCTTTACTTTCTACTTTTTTATCATAATTTATATTCCAATCTTTTGGGGAATTTTTGCTTTGCCAATGTTCATTATTATCAAAATACATTTCTTCATCCTTTCCAACAATAATAGATGAGCTACTAGACTGTTTTCTGAAATGATCAATAATTTTATTTTTACAAATTGCATACAACCAATTCTTTTCTGATGATGTTCCATTATAAGTTTCTCTGGACTTCCATGCGCTTAAAAAGGTTTCCTGAACAATATCTTCAGCAAATCCATTGTCTTTTACCCTTACAAGAGCATACCTATATAATTCATCGCCATAATTGTCTACCCATTTTTCAGGTACAAACCCACTGTTCTGTTGCATAAAAATTAATTTGGTACCACCTCAATTTACATCTAAATCCCCAAACTTGTAAAGCGGTCAATATCTAATTAATTAAATGAGCATTTTAAATTTTTGCCATTGCAGCACCAATAATTTTTAGTCCATTTTGCCGTTGTATAAAAATAATTATTGCTGCGTTGCCAACGGCGGGTACGGGGGATATAGCAAAAGTAACTTCACCTTTCTCATTCGGCTTTTGAGTTACCAATTGCCTTACAATATTTTCATTGGTAAGTGTTAATCCTTCATTTTCGCCTCTTTTAATTTGGGTAGTTTCACTAAGCGATACAAGGGCAAAATTTATTGTTGTGCCACTGTAGTTTCCTTCCAATTTATACTTTACCCTAACCAAATTTTGTTTTTCTTGCAACACCTCTAGTCCAGAAAAACTTGTTTCAGTTTTCTCAGCAAGCGCATTGCCCAAAGATGACGATAGTGCATTTTTATCAGAGCCAACAAATTCCCGACTGCCATTTACCACAATTTGTGGTGTATATGCCCCATTAATATTTAGTGACGCTACATAGTCATTTTGCCTTTTTGAAAATGCTGCATTACTAAATGGATCAGCCCAACCAAGGCGATTCCAATAATCGACATGATATGACAATGCAAATATTTTTTTACCAATACTGTTATGAATTGTTTTGCTTAACAATTTATCAGCCGAAGGACAACTTGAACATCCTTGAGATGTAAATAATTCAATAACTGCTACGGGCTCAAAAACGCCTATAATGTTACGTTTATTTGTCACAACATCTTTGGCTGTTTCTTTAAAGCCAAACAATATTACTGCAATGGCAATTAAAGCTACTAAACCTGTAATTGTATATTTCATATTAATATGTTTACTTTATTTTTTAGTAAGTAATGTTTATACGAAATGCTGCAGGTAACCTTACATCTGTTGGTTTTACTACCGCTCTATTAAAGGTTTTTTTGTAAATAAAAATACCCTCTTAGTGAGGGTATTTTTATTAATACATGTTTGTTTCTTATTAGGGGATATATGAATTTCGCTTTTGTTGTAGAATTTTTATTAGTGTAAAATTGAAACAAAAACTTTTCAGACATTGTAGATTAAGCAGTTTTAACCGTGTAGAATATTTACCACAAAGATTTTGTCTGTTACTTTAATTTTACGAAAGCTATAGGTGATTCAAAGATTTAATAGCTATTATTCATCACTGTCATTAACTATATTTGTTCTCCATAACAATTTGTTCATTAATGCCCATTTTCGACATACAGCTTCCTGCATACATAGCGAAAGCTTTAAACCTACCGGTGAGAGATGCAAGAGGGCAACAGATTAAGGTGCTAAAAAAATTATTGCGCAAAGCCAGGTTTACACAATTTGGACAATTATTTAAGTTTGATGATATTTTACTTAGCAGACATCCCGGTAAAAAATTCCAACAAAATGTTCCGACTTACGATTACACCAAAATCTACAATGAGTGGTGGTATAAGACTTTAGAAGGTATACCAGATGTTTGCTGGCCCGGTGTGATAAAGTTTTTTGCTTTAAGCAGCGGTACCAGCGATGCATCCAGTAAATATATTCCTCTTACAAAAGAACTTATTCGCAGCAATACCATCACAGGTATAAAACAGTTATTAAGTCTGGCTAAATATGACAAAGTTCCTAAAAGCTCTATTGGTAAAGGTTGGTTAATGATTGGCGGAAGCACACAATTACAAAAGGCTGCAACTTATTATGCCGGTGACCTTAGTGGTATTCAGCAAAAGAATCTCCCGCTATGGTTTAGAAGCATGGGTCTTTATAAACCCGGTAAAAAAATAGCAAGAGAAAAAGACTGGTCAAAAAAACTAGAAGAGATTGTTGAAAATGCTCCCAACTGGGACATCGGTTTTATAGTAGGCGTACCTGCATGGTTACAGATTTGCCTTGAAAAAATAATTAAAAGATATAAGCTTAATAACATTCATGAAATTTGGCCTAATCTTTCTTTTTATGTGCATGGCGGTGTAGCTATGGAGCCATATAAAAAAGGGTTCTCAAAACTACTCGGGCAGCCAATAACTTATATAGAAACTTACCTGGCAAGCGAGGGATTTCTTGCGTACCAATCACGCCAAGAAACACGAGGCATGCAACTGGTGTTAAACAACAATATCTTTTTTGAATTTGTACCTTTTGATGAAAAGAACTTTGATACAGATGGAAATATGGTTGAAAAACCGGAGGCTTACATGATTCATGAAATTGAAGAAGATAAAGATTATGCTATTCTGATAAGTACAAATGCGGGCACCTGGCGTTATGCCATTGGAGATACTGTAAAATTAATAGACAGAGAAAGAAGTGAAATAATAATTACAGGACGCACAAAACATTTTTTAAGTTTAGTAGGCGAGCATTTAAGTGTAGATAATATGAACAATGCAATAGAACTTGCATCAGAGGAAATGAATGTAAGCATACCAGAATTTACAGTGGCAGGTGTGCCTCACGGCAACTTTTTTGCACATGAATGGTATATTGCTACAGATGATAAAGTAGATCCTATTCAGTTTGCTGCTCTGTTAGACGAAAAAATAAAAGGTCTGAATGATGATTACGAGGTTGAAAGAATGCACGCTCTGAAAGCAGTAACTGTAAACGTTCTACCCGAAAAAATTTTCATGGATTTTTTAAAATCAAAAGGCAAACTTGGAGGGCAGCATAAATTTCCACGTGTTTTAAAAGGAGAAATGCTGGAAGAATGGAAACTGTTTATCAGTAAAAAAACTTAGTCATATTAAGATTATAAAATTATAAATGACTGAAGCCATTATAGCAGGATTATTATTAGGATTGGCGCTGGTATTTTCAGTAGGACCGGTCATTTTTACCATTATAAAACTCCGCATTAACTACGGCCTTAGTAGTGCTTTTTATTTTATTTCAGGGGTTTGGCTAAGTGATATTTTTTGGGTGGTTATAGCAAACGCAACAAGTTCATTAATGGAAAGCCTTACTGTGTATAAGATACAGATAGGTACTACAGGAGGTTTATTTTTAATAGGCTTAGGATTATATTATTTATTTTTTAAAAAATACCATTCAAAAAAAGAAATGGATGATGGGGTTGCCATTGCAAGCTCAACTCATGCACGGCTTTTTATAACCGGCTTCTTAATAAATACATTAAACCCAGGAGTAATTGCGCTTTGGCTAGCTGCTGCTACAAAATCAATCAGCAGCACATTGCAGGAAAAAATTGTAACTTTTTCAATATGCCTTAGTATGAATATTGCAGCAGATTTTTTTAAAATTAATCTTGCCGGTAAACTAAGGAATAAGTTAAATGATAAAAATATTACGATTGTAAATAAAATATCTGGTTCTATGTTTTTAGCATTTGGCATTGCACTTATTGCGGGTGTTTGGTATACTAAATTAAAAACTGCATAAAATTTATGCGTATTCTAATTTTAATATTGTTCTGTATTATAACTGTTGTTACACAAGCACAGACAGCAGATTTTATAATTTTAAAAAAGAAAAATAAGACAGTCAAAATTTTTTACAAGGGTTCAAATATTGAATTTGTAACAACCTCTGGTGCTTATAGAAGTGCGCTGATTAATAACATAAAAAACGATAGTATTTTTTTACAAGAATTTTTGATAACTAAAAGACCAACCACTCTTGGTTTTTTTGTAATAGATACATTGGGTAGTTTTAGGTTTGCGTACAACTACAACGAAATATATCATTTTGGCCAAGAGAATAAAAAATTTAATTTGGCTGGTAGTGGTGCAGCGTTGCTGGGTGGCGGCACTGTGATTACACTTGCCTCTGGAGTGGTTTACATTGCTGACAATAAAAATTTTAGTCCTGCTTTATTAGCTGCAGGTGCGGGACTTGCTGCAGCAGGTTATTTAATGAGCAAGGGCTCCAATAAAGGAATTACCGTTGGTAAAAGGCATTACAGGCTTCAGTACATGAGTACAAATGTTTTAAAGAAATGAAAAAAAAGTTTAAAAAAAACTGGCTGCAAAAAATAATGCGAATTTTCTTGTGGCTCTTTGTCTCTCAGTTTTTATATATCATTATCCTGCGTTGGATTAACCCACCCTTCACGATTACCCAACTTGTTAGTTTAATAAAAGGCAATGGTCTTAAAAGAGATTATGTATCCTATAATTCCATCAACAGTTCAGCAAAATTAGCCGTAATGGCTGGAGAGGATCAACTTTTTCCCGACCACAATGGGTTTGATATTAAGGCAATAAAGAAAGCAGTAAAGTACAATGAAAAACATCCCACAAGAGTAAGAGGCGCAAGCACCATAAGCCAACAAGTTGCAAAAAATGTTTTTTTGTGGCAGGGCGGTGGCTTTTTTAGAAAAGGTCTCGAAGTCTATTTTACTTTTATGATTGAAACATTTTGGAGTAAGAAAAGAATTTTACAGATGTACCTAAATGTTGCTGAAATGGGTAAAGGTATTTTTGGCATACAGGCGGCAAGCATACATTACTTTAATAAAGATGCAGCTCAATTAACTCCCAACGAATCTGCACAAATAGCCGCAGCATTACCAAACCCAATACGTTTTACAGTGAAGCCCTTAAGTAATTACGTGGCAGCACGTTCAAGTAATATCCTCAGGCAAATGAATAATCTCGAAACCGATCCAGATATAAGGGAAGTTATCAAATAGATTAACGAAGCCAATAATTTAAAATGTTTCTTTAAAGCTATCTGAGAAATATTGTCAGACTTTTAAAATTAGCCAACCACTTTTTCTGCCGGGTGCAATGCTTTGAATGATATGATAGCGCTCACCAACATTAATACCGATGCAAGTGCAAATGAAATTCCTGAAAAATGAAATGGTGCTTTTGGTCCTGTAAAGTATGAGAAAAGTCCCGTCATAAGCATAGGGCCAAAAATAGATGTAAGACTTATTAAACTTGTTAGTGCGCCTTGTAATTCTCCCTGTTCATTTGGAGGAACACTCCCAGATATTACTGATTGCAAAGCCGGCCCACAAATACCGCCTAAACAATAAGGTATTAAAATTACAAACATCATCCATGTCTGCGAAGCAAAAGCAAACAACAGCAGACCTGCTGCATATAACAGCAGTCCGTAATAAATACTTTTTTCATTCCCAATTTTTGGATTGATAAACCGAATTAAAACGCCCTGTACAATTCCTATTAAAAGCCCAACTACACCTAGAGAAATCCCAATCATTTTTTCATCCCAATGTAATTTTTCAATTCCAAAATAACCCCAGTTACTTTGTACTGAATGAGATGCTATATAAATTAAGAAGAAGGCAATAATGAGCCCTCCGAGTGCGGGATATTTTTTTAACTGCAAGAGAGATCCCAAAGGATTAGCTCTTTTAATATCAAATGCTCTGCGGTTTTCTTTACTTAAAGATTCAGGCAACACGAAATATCCATAAATGCAATTTAAAAAGCTTAACCCTGCAGCAACCATAAAAGGAATGCGTGGTCCCATGGAACCAAGTAATCCGCCTAACACAGGTCCAATAATAAATCCAATTCCAAAAGCAGCCCCAATCATTCCAAAATTTTGAGACCTGTTCTCGTTGGTACTTATATCAGCAATGTAGGCTGAGGCTGTTGTAAAACTTGCCCCTGTAATGCCAGCTAGTGCACGACCTACAAAAAGCCATCCTATAGTTGGTGCAAAAGATAGAAAAAGGTAATCGAGCCCAAAACCGAAAAGTGAAAATAATAAAACGGGCCTACGACCATATTTATCACTCAAGCCACCAAGCACAGGCGCAAACAAAAACTGCATTACGGCATATGCGGCTGTTAGATAACCTCCCCATTTTGCGGCATCACTTATAGAGCCATTTATTAATTGCGAAATTAATTTCGGTAATACGGGTATAATTAAACCAAGACCGGTAACATCTAAAACAAGTGTAAAAAAAATAAAACCTATCGCTGCTTTTTTGTTCATGTCGTATTAATAATTGCTGCAAAATTGCACATAAATAATTTATGCTTTAAAATCTTATTTTCCCTGTTCGTTCAATGTATTTTAAGTAAATAAATTAATTTCAATTTCTTTGGTGGTTCATCCGATAACTATATTGGCATAATTATTCCACTATATCTTTAAATTAATTTCATGCATAAGTCCTTTTCTTACAGCTCATTTTTTATAGTCCTGCTTTATTTAAACGCCTGTGCATCTCCACAACAAAACACACAACAAAAACAAACTGCTGCAGAAGTTGGAGGAATAATAAATCTTCCTGCTCCTTACGCTACAAAGTCAACAAAAAATTTTAGTAAGGTTATTGGATGGAAAGAAGGAGAAACACCCATTGCTCCTACAGGATTTGTGGTAAGTAAATTTGCTGAAGGATTAGATAATCCCCGCTGGATTTACCAGGCACCAAACGGAGATATTTTTATTGCAGAAACTAACACGGTGTTACACGGCGTTAAAAAATTTGGTGCAAGCATTTCTCGTAAAATAAAAACACAAAACCTTGGTGAAAGCGCTAACCGTATCAGGTTGTTTAGAGACACTGATAAAAATGGCAGCTACGAAACAGCAAACATATTTGCAGAAAATTTAAACCAGCCTTTGGGCATGCTGGTTTTAAACAATCATTTTTATGTTGCAAATACAGACGGGTTGGATATGTATGATTACAAAATGGATGATACAGTTTTACCAAAAAAAGGAAAGAGAATTGTGAATTTACCGGCTGGTGGCTACAATAACCACTGGACAAGAAATATTATTGCAAATGATGATGGTACAAAAATCTATATCACCGTTGGGTCAGGTAGTAACAATGGAGAAAACGGGATGGATAAGGAAGTTCGCCGTGCAAATATTTTAGAAATAAATCCTGATGGAACAGGCGAAAAAATTTATGCATCGGGGCTAAGAAATCCTGTCGGTATTAATTTTGAACCGGTAACTAAAATGATTTGGGCAGCAGTAAATGAAAGAGATGAACTGGGCGATGACTTGGTGCCTGACTATGCAACCAGTGTAAAACCCGGTGGTTTTTATGGCTGGCCATACTCTTATTTTGGTGCACATGCAGATCCGCGTATGAAAGATGATCCGCACCCAGAACTCGTAAATAAAGCGATTGTTCCCGACGTTGCGCTAGGTGCACATACAGCATCGCTTGGATTGGCTTTTTACACAAAAAATAATTTTCCGCAAAAATATAAAGGTGGAATGTTTATAGGACAGCATGGATCATGGAACCGTTCAAAATTCTCAGGCTACAAAGTAGTTTTTGTTCCCTTTGCAAATGGAAAACCATCTGGTAAACCAGAAGATTTTTTAACTGGTTTTATTGCTGATGAAAGTAAAGACGAAGTGCATGGCAGACCAGTTGGTGTAACAGTTATAAACGATGGATCGTTGTTAGTTGCTGATGATGCATCAAAAATGGTATGGAGAGTACGAGCAAAATAATGTTCAATTTTAATTACTACTTTCGTACACTAAAAAAATTATTATGAGCACAACAGGAAAAATAGAATCTAACAAAGGCACACTTGCCTTTGAATTATACGATGATGCTGCACCAATAGCTGTAGAAAATTTTAAAAAATTAGTATCGAAAGGATATTACGATGGGCTTAGTTTTCACAGAGTAATACCAAACTTTATGGTTCAAACCGGTTGCCCTGATGGAACTGGTGCAGGTGGACCAGGTTACAGCATTAAATGCGAAACGGGTGGTGAAAAGCAATTTCATGACCGTGGGGTAATGAGTATGGCGCACAGAGGAAAAGATACCGGCGGGTCACAGTTTTTTATATGCCATAACAGACAAGGCACTCAACACTTGGATGGTGTGCATACTTGCTTTGGAAGAATTACAGACGGAATTGAATTTTTAGACAGCATACAAGGCGGAGATAAAATGACGAAAGTTACTTTAGACGCCTAAAAAAATAAGCCAGATTAAAGCCGACTCGAAAAACGAGTCGGCTTTTTGGTATTTTTTATTTATTAACTACTTCTAATCTGAAGGTGCTTTTCATTTATTTTACAATAACCTGCATAAAAGCACACAAAGAAACAAAATGAAATTATATTCTCGATGATGGTTTAAAACTTAAAGGTATTGGCATAAAATTTTTTGAGGTACAGTTATTGCCTTACTATCTTAAACAAATAATAAGTTATGACCAATCAAAAACAATTTGGTGTGTGGATGGATACGCACCATGCAACAATTATCGGAAAAGAAAATACTGATACAGAAACGTTTACAGTATTAGCCCATGTAACAGGTGAGGAAACCACGTCAAACAGCAGCGAAAAAACAGAAAACAATCATGCAAGAATGGTAGAAGCTAAGTTCTTCAAAGAAATATCCTCTCATTTGCAAAATGCCACACATATACACCTGACAGGAACGGGAGTAGCACAGGAAAAATTTATGCATCACCTGGCTGATACGCCTCAGTTTAAAAATACAAAAACAGACGAGTCAACCTCTAATAAAATGAGCGACGAAAAATTAATAGAATACGTAGCTGGAAAATTCTAATTACAAATAAGAAAGCCGAAACTTAAAATTTCGGCTTCCTTTATACTTTGTATCAACCCTCCAGAGATCGTTTAAAAATTTCCAGCCCAAGCGGATTCTTTATTCTTTTAAACGGCAAGGTTCTTTTTTCTATAGGCTTACGCAATTCAGCAAGAATTTTTTTATCTGAAAAGCCATGTTGCAAAGATTCCTCTTGCGTGTTACAATAATAAACTGCCTCAATTTTACTCCAATAAATAGCGGCAGCACACATAGGGCATGGCTCTGCACTTGTATATATTTCACAACCAGATAAATCTATAGATGCTATATTTTTACAGGCTTCTCTTATTGCTACCACTTCCCCATGTGCTGTAGGATCTAAATATGCATTTACCTTGTTGCTACCGCTCCCAATTATTTTACCATCTTTTACAATGATAGCGCCAAATGGTCCGCCACATTTACTATCCAATGCATATTGACTTAGGTCAATAGCCATTTGCATAAACCTGTTTTTGTCTTCTTTTAGCATAAATATTTTTATTTAAAGTTTACAAAAGCCAAGCCATTAAATTTATGATAAAAGGAAAAGAAATTATATTGGTTACAATGTTTGCATAGCCGGCATTTCATCATATGTTCTTCCACCAAGTTCACGACCGGTTTTCTTTTTATTTACACCACCCCATTGTTTAAAGAAAAACGACGAACCTTGTTCATCACATTGCTGTTTTATATCCCATACCCAAGATTCATACATCGGTCTCGCTTTTCTACCACTCTCGCCACCCACAATTACCCAGTCAATCTCTTCTAAATTCATGCTATGCAATGGTCCAATGAGTGGTTCGCAAGAAAGGAATTTTGTTTGCGCATTTGTTTCTCTTAAAAAATCAATTCTCTCCATTACTCTTTCATCTTCAACAGACACGCCCATCCAAATATTTGAGGTCCAATTTAGCTGATCATGAATTTCGTACAATCTTTCTGCACGTTTTGTAAGTACCTGATAAGTATGTTGTGGTGTTTCATTCATTACAAAAAATACTTTTTGTATAAATTCAATCGGCACTTCTGGATGAAATAAATCACTCATAGAATTTACAAAAACTACTTTTGGTTTTTTCCATGAGAATGGTGTTTGCAAAGAATCTTCGTGTGTTCTTACTTTAAATCCATCTTTGTATTTATCTATGCCCATTGCTATCAACCTTCTTGTCATCACTTCTGCATAACAATATTTACAACCCGCTGAAATTTTATCACACCCTGTTGTGGGGTTCCAGGTCATTTCTGTCCATTCTATTGATGATTGTGCCATGTGTTATTTTATTTTTATGTTTACAAGTCTTTTATCATCTCCTAAATAATAACTGAGAGCAGGTTTTTCATCCAAAGATTCCAAGACAATTGTGTGTTTCTTTTTTAATTCATCAAGAATAGATTTTGTGTGCTATGGGATGAAATTATTATCTAATCCAAAATCTAATAAGGTAATATTTGTTGCATCAGGGTTTTTAATTAAGAAATTCAAAACCTTTTCATAATAACCTGAAATTTCAATTTAATCAAATAATTGAATTTTTACTTCATCTCCTAATTTAAATCCATCTCCACTTTTTTTATCTATACTCCATTTAGCATCTAACATTTTTTGAAATCCTTTTTTATTATTTGTAAAAAAGAAAATTGAAAACCAATTATTATTATCTCTTTCTAATTTAAAACTATCTACATATTTTAAACCCATGTACTTTTTAAATTGCTCTTGAATAAGATAAATAAAGTTTTTTTGCCCAGTTATGTGTGGCATATTTTCTTGAGCCCCAAATAACTTACCCATAAATGCTCTAAGTGCTTTTCCTCCCTTAAATTCTAAATCTTTTGATTTATTCGCAAATCTTGACATAAAATAAACAGGTAAAAATAAAATCACTTCTGTTTTTCCATTTTGCATTAACTTTTTAATATCCTCCGGATCAATTTCTTTATAGCCCCAAGGATCAACAAAAATCAACGCCCTCTCATTTCCTTTTAGTTTAGCCGTTCTCTCAATTACTTTTAATATTAATTTATTATAGTCAATTATAGAATACCCAATCTTAACGTTAGATGGACAAAATATATTCGAAGCAAATTCCTTTACTCTTTCAATTTTAGGTTTTCCGATTTCTATTTCCGATTCCTCAGAATCATTAAAAGTTATAAATAAATTGGGGCATGTTTTATTATTTGAAAAATAGTGATTCTTTATACATTCTAATGCAACTATTGGGCTTCCCTTTCCTCCATCTTTGTAAATTCCTTCACCACAGAATAAATCAAAGAGATGAATATTTTCGATTGAACTCCTTGCTAAAACATTTAAATAAATAGATAGATATTTTCCGTAAAGTTTAACCTTTGCTTCAGAATGTTCATACAAGCTAGTCTGTGAATCTTTTTTCATGATTTATAAAAATACTAAAATAGTTTTATTTGCCCACCCGGCACCCTAAACAAACTCGTATCCAAACTCCATTCTTCAGCATTCATGTTGTACAGCAATCCATACTTTTTATATTGCTGGGCAACCATTTGTGCAATGTTTCCTTCGCCACGCATACGAACACCAAAG
This sequence comes from Chitinophagales bacterium, assembly GCA_038227505.1. Lineage (GTDB taxonomy): Bacteria > Bacteroidota > Bacteroidia > Chitinophagales > Chitinophagaceae > Ferruginibacter. The sequence continues at coordinate 225 of JBBRPX010000046.1, read as the reverse complement.
CGGCTATCATTCACTTTACCATCGTGGCTTTGCTCTATTAAATGCCAAACTTTATCTGCATGGTTAGGAAAATTTTTATACAACCAGTCATGAAACAAAAATTTGATGGCACCATTTAATCTTATAAAAGTATAAGCCGTAAAAGTAGCTCCGTGGTCTGCCGCTTCTTTCATTATCCGTTGCATTTCGTGTTCGTTTAAGCCCGGTATCATTGGACCCATCATT
>JBBRPX010000045.1:0-19534 GCA_038227505.1 Chitinophagales bacterium | reverse complement strand
TGGTGCATGTTTACAAAGGAACAACTGCCAACAGTTTTGTTTATTATGAAGATGATGGTAAAAGTTTTGATTATGAAAAAGGCATGTTTTATAAAAGAATTATACAGTACAATCCTCCAACCAATCAAATAATATTTGAAAATGCAGAAGGGCAGATGAGCTCCAAGTTTAAAAATATAGCTATTGTATTGCATGGTTTTGCAAAGGCCGAATCATTAACGACAAACGGTAAAAGCGCTGCTTTACAACAAACTTTTACATCATTAATTGATGCTATTTCTCAGTTTGATCCACAGGGAAGCGGTAAGGCTACAGAAGGTAGTAAAACCCAAACTACGGTTATAAAAAACAGTAAAGAAAAAATGACTGTAGAGTTATAAACTGAATTTATTTTTTTTAAAAACGCCTCAATCTTAATTGGGGCGTTTTGCATTTGATGCGATTAGAAATCAGTTATATTTGAATATACAACCGGCAAATATGAGTGAAATAATAACCGACATAAACCAGCTTGACCTGAATGGTTCTTACACTTATGCAGATTATTTAAAATGGCAGTTTCAGGAAAGGGTGGAATTATTTAAAGGAAAGATTTTAAAAATGAGTCCTGCACCAAACAGGGAACATCAGGAAATTTCCATAAACTTAAATGGTTTTTTATGGAATTACTTTAGAAACAATCCTTGTAAATTATATTCTCCACCATTTGATGTAAGGCTTGTAAAAACAAAATTGAATGTTACAAAAATTACCACTGTTGTACAACCGGATCTTTGTGTAATATGCGATGAGAGTAAACTGGATGATAAAGGCTGTAATGGCGTACCGGATTTGGTTGTAGAGATTTTATCGCCTGGTAATTCAAAAAAAGAAATGGGTATTAAATTTGATTTGTACGAAGAAAACGGTGTAAAAGAATACTGGATTGTAAACCCTACAGAAAAAGCCATTTTCGTTTATAATTTACAAAATGAAAGGTTTATTGGTTTAAAGCCATTAACTGAAGATGATAAAATAAAAAGCCCATTATTCCCTCAACTAAATTTTGATGTGAAGGAAATATTTGTATGATGATTTTTTTTGCATCTCTGGCACTTGCATCCGCTGTTTTCTTTGCATTCACTTTAAAAGACGTTTCAGACAAGTAGAAAATCTCTTGTGTTTAATCGTTTATCTAAGATCTAATATCTAACATCCTTCCAAAATTACCTTATAACTTCCGTCAAAACCTTTCCCACACTGCCTGATGGCATTTGAATATGCAGAAGCGCCGCAAGGGTAGGAGCAATATCTGTCATGTAGGTTTCTCTGTTCGTACTACCATGTTTTATATTCCAGCCGAAAAACAACAATGGAATATGCGCATCGTAAGGATTCCATAAACCATGTGTTGTACCTTTTATGCCGCCATCAAAATAACCGGGCTTTACAATAAATTGAATGTCGCCACTCCTTGATGGCGTAAATCCATTTGAAAGCATTGACTTTATTGGTTCGCTTAAAGTTGTGCTGTTTAATTTTTCTGTTTCAAATGCATTTACTATAAAAGGGTAACTTTTTAAACTTTCAATGATCATATTTTTTATAGCATTAACATCTTTGCTTTCACTTTTTATTTTCATTTGATCTATATACACTTGATAATTTTGAAGAGATAGAACAGCATTCTTTACATTAAAATTATCTTCTATCAATTTATTCAATTGTTGAAAAATATTATTGTCACTAAAAACGCTACCATCAATATTATGGCTTTTTAAAAACCCCGGAACATGCGCTGCTCCATGATCGGCACTTAAGAAAATAAGACAATTATTCTTTCCTAATTTATTATCCAGGTAGTTAATAAAATCTGCTATGTCTTTATCGAGACGTAGATAAGTATCTTCTGCCTCAATAGAATTTGGCCCAAAACTGTGGCCCATATAATCTGTTGAAGAAACACTGACAGTAAGAAAATCTGTTACTTTACCTGCACCCATTTTTTCGTTTGTTATGGCTGATTTTGCAAAGTCAAAAGTGAAAGTTGCGGCTGCGGGCGTATATTTAAAAGTGCTGTATTTTAAGGACGAAGTAATGCTGGAGAGTTTTTGAGGAAATGTTGGCGTTTGTAATCCCGGTAACGCTAATTCGTACTCCTCATTATCTGATGTACTTTGTGTGTAAGTGTTTATTGGGTATAGGGTGTTCCAATCCTGTTTCATATAATTAGCAGGAACATCTTTTTGGTTAAAAGAATTGACCCAATCCGGCAGTTGTTGCATGTAATAATTACTGGTTATCCATTTGCCATTTTTATCATCATACCAATAAGCAGCATTTGCGCTATGGCCCGCAGGCAAAATTGCTCCCCTGTCTTTTAATGCTATTCCTATTACTTTACTTTCAAAATTATTGCTGAGCCTAAGTTCATCTGTAATGGTTGTCGCCCATAAATTTTTAGGACTCATTTTGCCTGCGTTGTCGTTGTTGCCAACACCCTGCACGGTGCTGTCCTCAGTGCAATACATATTTTTCTTCGTCGTTTTTTCGTACCAATTGTTACCTACTATACCGCTGGTAGATGGTGTGGCACCGGTATAAATAGAACTATGACCCACCGCTGTATAAGTTGGCACCATTGGAATAAATGTATTTTCAAAACTATAGCCTTGTGTTATTAATTTTTTAAATCCATTGCTGCTGTAACGGTTATAATATCTGTATAAATAATCCCAGCGCATCTGATCAATTACTATACCTACTACCAATTTTGGGCGGGAAATTTCCGTTTGAATGACTGGTTTTATTTTAGTTTGGGCTAATGCATTTAAAGAAAGAAGACTTAAACTTACTAACAACAAAAAAGCTAATTTTCGCATAAAATTGAATATTTGTGCGAAGTTATTAAATATGGTTTTGATTGAAGATTAACTAAATGAAAACTATGCAGCGGATATGTACACACATTGTATTATTGTTCCATTGAAAAACCAATGATGAAGGGCTGCCGGATTGCAGCGGCACCGTAGCAAAGCGGAGGTACAGTGTAAAGCCGGAACACCTGTACATGTAGGTATAATGTGGAGAGCCCCAAAGTTTCCTTTTTTTAATAAAAAGCATAAAATCATTTCCTAATAATGAAAAATGTTTTATGATTTATTATTTAACTTCGCCACACTTAAAATAAGTAGTTTATGAAGGATGTTTTTGAGAAATTAATCAAGGATGGCGGGCCAATAGGTCAGCACATGGACAGGGCGCATGGTTATTTTGCGTTCCCTAAGTTGGAAGGAGAGCTTGGGCCAAGAATGCAGTTTAGAGGTAAGGAGGTAATTGTATGGAGTTTAAATAATTATTTGGGTTTGGTTAACCATCCCGATGTTCGTAAAATAGATGCAGAAGCTGCCGCAGCTTACGGTATGGGTAACCCAATGGGTGCCCGTATGATGAGTGGAAATACTGCAAAGCATGAGGAGCTGGAAAAAGTTATCAGCAAATACGTTAGCAGGGAAGATACGATGCTGCTGAATTTTGGATACCAGGGAATTATGAGTTGTATAGATGCGCTGGTAAACAGGAGAGACGTTATTGTGTATGATGCGGAAGCGCATGCATGTATTGTTGATGGCGTTAGGTTACATATGGGGAACAGGTTTGCATTTAAACACAACGATATTGAGGATTGCGAAAAGCAACTGGTAAGGGCAAATGCATTGGCCGAAAAAAATGGTGGCGGCGTGTTGGTAATTACCGAAGGTGTTTTTGGTATGGATGGCGAGCAGGGGATTTTGAAAGAAATAGTAGCAATAAAAAAACAATATGGTTTTAGAATTTTGATGGATGATGCGCACGGGTTCGGTTATATGGGACCAACAGGTGCGGGTGCAGATGAGGCGCAAGGTGTGCAGGGTGAAATTGATTTATACTTCAGCACTTTTGTAAAAAGCATGGGTAGCATTGGTGCTTTTATCAGCGGCCCAAAATCGGTGCTTAAATATTTACGCTACAATACCCGTTCTCAAATATTTGCGAAAAGTTTGCCATTGTTGATTGTTGAGGGAATGTTGAAACGCATGGAAATGGCAATGACAATGCCTGAGTTGCGTGAGAAATTGTGGAGTAATGTTGAAAGATTGCAGAATGGGTTAAGAGAAAAAGGTTTTGATATTGGCAATACAAACAGCCCTGTTACCCCAATTTACATGAAAGGTGATGTGCCCGAAGCTACACAGATGGTGATGGATCTTAGAGAGAATTACGGTATTTTTTGTTCAATAGTTGTATATCCTGTTATTCCAAAAGGTGATATTATTTACCGATTGATACCAACCGCTTCGCACAGTTTTGAAGAAGTTGATATTACCTTAAAGGCATTTGAGGAAACAAAGAAAAAATTAGATGCCGGTTTATATAAAGCAGTTGATATTCCTGACATGGCTGATATTGCAGTATAATAAAATACTTTAAATATAATAGAGAACCCTTGCTTTGGCAGGGGTTTTTTGTTAGGCGATAGATATTAAATTACTGTTCAGGAATAATGTATCAGGGGACATATCAATTTCCTCGTTCCATTGAACAGTTCCTAAAAAAACAGTTGCATTTTTAAAAACCGCTTGCTCTTTTAATTCTTCAAAAGCAGGATACTTTAAATAAGGCTTCATGTCAAATTCCCGAGTACTTTTATCAGTAAACTTTAAAATAAGTTTGTAGTTTTCTTTAGTTTCAACAAAGGTAATTCTTGGGTTCATTGGGATTATTTTAATGGGTCTATTCTAAATATTTTGTTTCCAGATACTGCTAGTTTCCAATCTGCCATTAGTTCTTCTTGCCGTAGCTCAATCCAAGCTAAAACTAATTTTGTTTTATTGATTGGAAAATTACCTTTAAGTAGTTCTCCGTTGGGTAAACTAAATACTGCTGAGAATTCTGAATAATATACATGAATATGTGGTAAATTATGTTGCTTTGTATCAAAATAATACGTCGAAATAATGATACCAAAAACATTGAAATTACAGGCTTGTAGTAAAATTAGCGTATAAATCTAAACAAATGAAAACACCATACAAAATACCTTCGCAAACACGCATTGGTCATGTACATTTAAAAGTTGCTGATTTAAAAAGAGCCTTGACTTTTTATTGCGATTTGTTGGGCTTTGAAATAACAACAATGTATGGAGAAGATGCTGCATTTATTTCGGCAGGTGGATACCATCATCACATTGGTTTAAATACATGGTATAGTAAAGATGCCGGACCTGCACCGTTGCATACTGCAGGATTATTTCATACTGCCATTTTGTATGCAGAAAGAATAGAGCTTGCGGCTATTTACAAAAGAGTTATTGATGCAGAATATCCATTTACAGGCTTTGCAGATCATGGTGTTTCAGAAGCATTGTATTTGAATGACCCTGATGGGAATGGGGTTGAATTGTATTGGGACAGGCCAAAAGAATTGTGGCCACACAAAGCTGATGGCTCTATTGAAATGTTCTCAGAGCATTTGGATCTAAAAAACTTACTGATGGAATTAGAGCGCTGATTTTTTTAATTCAAAAGGCCATTCACTTTTAAGTTTTGCTTTTATTAAATACACAATTATTCCACTTACTAAAACGACAGCAAAACTTAAAATAATTGCAAGCCCCGTTGCATAAAAAACAAAAAGCCACATTAAAATTGCTAGAATAACCGGTATAGGATAAAGTGGCATTTTGAAAGGAAGATTGGTTGTTCCTTTTCTTTTTCTCAGCAACATTAATCCAACGCCCTGCCCAATAAACTGCACCATAATACGCATGGCAAGAATGCCACTAATTACATCGCCCATTCTAAATAGTAAGCTAAACACAAATGCAAATGCGGCAAGTACAAGCAAGGAAACGTAAGGAAAGTTTTTTGTTGGATGAAGCTTTGCGAATATTTTAAAAAATGCACCATCCTGTGCAGCAGCATATGGTACACGACTGTAGCCAAGCATTACAGCAAATAAAGAAGCCAGTGCAACCCACAAAATCATAACGGTTACAATTATAGATGCGGTATGTCCATATAGTCTTTCAATAAAAGTACTTATCACAAAATTGTTTGTCCCTGCATCCTGCCATGCTTTTATTTCCTGCCATGGAATTACACTTGTTACACTGATGTTCATTGCTAAATATAAAATGGCAATAGCAAAAATTGAAATAAACATACTCCGTGGAATATTTTTACCGGGGTTTTTTATTTCGCCACCCAAATGACAAACATTGTAATAACCGAGGTAACTGTAAATTGTTTTTACACACGCCTGTCCAAAAAGAAAAGATGCAATGGTATTTATGCTGAAGGCATTTTTTGATTCGAAAATTGGCTGCATAAAATTACCGTGAGCAAAGCCACCAAATATGATCCAGCCAAGGGTGGCAACAACACCTATCCAAAGCAATACCCCAATTTTTCCTATACTTTCAATTTTTCTGTAAAGCAAAATGGTAACAAGAATAATTACAGTACCACTCAACATTTTTTGTTGCCAGACTTCCATCGGTACCAGATATATAAAATATTGCGCAAAACCTATTGCCGCTGATGCGGCAACTAATGGAGCCTGTATAATTGTTTGCCATACAAAAAGAAAACTCATCATTTTGCCTGGACCGTTTTCGCCGTAAGCAACCTTTAAAAAATTATAACTGCCACCGGCTAATGGATATGCGGCACCTAGTTCGCTCCAAATCATGGCATCTACAAAAGATAAAATTGCACCTGCAACCCATGCCCAAATGTACATGCCGCCAAGTAACCCAATTACAATAGGCATGGTAATAAATGGCCCAATGCCTACCATATCAATCATATTTAGAACGGTAGATTGAAATAGACCCAGCCTTCTGTTTTGAGCAGCATTAATATCCATGCGTTGAAGTTACAATTGCATGTTTTAACATTAAAAGAAATGTGAAAATTATTTTTAGCCGGGCAAGGCAGCAGCAACGATAAGCATAGGTGGCAAATGTATTTTGTAATTTTTTTTCTTTTTGGGGAAAAGAAAAAAATAATCACATTTCGTCTTCAGCTATTTTTTTAACTTTTATTGAAAAAATTCTGAAAAAAGTTTAGATAACAGTCTCGATATAATGTTGTTTTATGCCAAACAATGCTTTCAGTTCTTTTATCTTAAAAAGATTTTCATCGTACCCCTTTTGCGAAAAATTACTTTTTGTACCAACTATTAAAACGTTTTTTGGCGTATCTTCTTCTTCTATAAAGTCAAAAACTTTTGTTTTGTAACCATGCGCTTCAAGCATTAATGCACGAATGGTATCGGTAACCATTTCGGCCTGACGCTCCATTAAAATACCATGTTTGGTTATCAATTGCAATGCATTTATAGGTGACATTTGTTTGCGAATCTGTTTGTGGCAGCAGGGAGCACAAATAATAAATGTCGCTTTTGCTTTTATTCCTTTTGCAATTGCATCATCGGTTGCAGTATCGCACGCATGTAAAGCTATCAGCATATCGACAAGATTTAGTTCAGTTTGCTGTATGCTACCCTTTATAAAATGGAGCCCTTTATATTTTGACTCTTCAGCTATTCCATTACACTTCTCAACAAGCTCTTCTCTTAATTCGATACCTGTAACTTTTACTTCGGGATTTTTACTTTGTAAATAATCATATAATGCAAATGTCAAATAGCCTTTACCACTCCCCATATCTACTACGGAAAAATTATTTCCAATAGTTGTATCTTTTAAAATGCCTTCAATTATTTCTACATAACGGTTTATTTGTTTGAACTTATGCTGCATTTCTTTCTTCAGCTTTCCTTCAGCATTCGTTAAGCCAAGTTCTTTTAAATAAAATGAGTTGGTTTGTATTAATCGCTTTTTTTGTTTGTCGTGGGTCAATGCGGGTGTAGTAATACTTACCTCATTTTTTTTAGTAACTATTTTTTCTTTGCCATCTTTGGTTGCAGTATAATAAATTGTATCTGCAGTTGTGTAAACATCTGCATTAAAAAAACTTTCTTCCAATAAATCTTTAATTTGTTTTACGCTTTCGGGTATGTCAAAGTTTTTTATAATGTCGTTGGTAACGTTTCTATAAACAAAAGAAAGAAGGTATTTTTCTTTTATTAAAACAGGTTTAATAAATACATTTTTTAAGACAGCAATTTTATCTTTTTTATTGCCAATCGTTATTTTCAGAAGTGTTGTATTTTCTGCAGCAACTATTATATTTTGAAGAAACGATTCCAGCTTATTCATGTACTTTTTTTATAAAGGTATTGCACAATTGCTTTACCACTCGTTGTGCATTTTTTTATTGAATGCAACAAATGTTTCTGTTTTATCTGCCTTCTCTCCAAAGAATTTCAGCGGTGCCTCCATTTGTTTTGGTTTCATATAACCAGGTAATGGTGCAGGTTGTGCATCAGTGCCACTCATAAAAACGGTAGTTGGATAGGAGAGTTGCCCACCCGTTAAATAAATGGCAAGCTCGTTAGTTCTATACTGCGTATTGTATTTATAAATTTTATTGTTGAAAGAAACCGGTTCTCTTTGTTCTGCATTAAATTTTACAGCATAATATTTTTCATTTATGTAATCCGCAAGTTTATCATGTTTGTAGGTTGTGCGGTCCATTTCTTTGCACCATCCGCACCAGTCCGTATAAATATCAATTAATACAGGTTTTGGATTTTTTCCATACAACTCATTTAACTGTGCGATGCTAATCCAGTTTATTTTTTCCTTATCGCTTTTTTCGAAAGATAAAATACCTGTTAGCGCAATCAGTAAAACTATGCAACCCAATAATTTCCTCATGTGTAAATACTTTAGCTTTGTATTATGGGTGAAAAATTAAGACAAAAAATTGTTGTAGCAATAACAGGTGCAAGCGGTTCCGTTTATGCAAAAGTTTTATTAACAAAATTATGTCAATTAAAAGATCAAATTGAGGAGTTAGGAGTAGTTATGACAGAGAATGCCAAAGATGTTTGGCAAACAGAATTGGGAAACGATGATTATAAAAAGTTTGATGTTAAATATTTTGGGCAGCAGGATTTTTACGCACCTTTTGCCTCAGGGTCTGGTCAATATTCAACAATGATAATTATTCCCTGCAGTATGGGTACGTTGGGTAGGATTGCTACAGGCATATCCAGCGATTTAATTACAAGGGCTGCAGATGTTATTTTAAAAGAGAGGAGAAAATTAATTTGTGTTGCACGAGATACACCATATAATCTCATTCATATAAAAAATATGGAAACAATTACCCTGGCGGGAGGAATTATTTGTCCTGCCACACCATCTTTTTATAGTTTGCCAAAAACCATAGAAGAAGTAGCAGCCACAGTTGTTGACAGAGTAATTGATATTGCAGGTTTACAACAAAACAGTTATCGTTGGGGAGGAAAATAAAAATATGATAAAAAAGAGCCCGTCAATAAAATTTATTGACGGGCTCTTTAATTTATGAAGTATTGAAAATATCTACATGATTAAAATTTTATAAAATGTAATCCAATCGATTTGCCATTTTGTTCAAGTCTTATAAAATATCCTCCTTTTGCTATATTTTTAAATTCGTTGACAATATCTTTTTGATATTGTCCTGCAAATTTTAATCCGTCTGAAAATATTTTTACACTTCTTCCATTTTCATCAACAATATTAAACTTCACTTCTCCCGAACCGGGAACTATATAATCAATGATTGCGGAAGTACTGACCGGGTTCGGTGTAATTTTTAAACCAATACCATCCTTTACAATCGCAATCAAATTGTTTCTCGAGGCAGTAGTAAATGTCTGCACACTTGAAACATTTCCAGACCCTGAGGCTGAACAATTAGCGGTGATTCTCCACTGGTATGTTGAGCCAATAGCGAGTCCTGTAAGATTATAGCTATTTGTTTGTAATCCTGTTGCCGCCGCTATCCATGCACTCGCCGAAGCAAGTTTGTACTCAACTGTAAAGAAACTTCCGTTTTGTCCGTTCCAGTTCAGCGTTGCGCTATTTAAAGTAATAGAATTGGTAGAAAATGTTATTGGTGCAGCAGGAGTTGGCGTAATTGTAACCTGAATATTTGCTCTTGCACCTTCACCACAATTATTTGTTTGTGCTACATAATAATTAAAAACGCCTGCACTCGATGTTGCAGGAACCGGAGAGTTTGTTGCTGATGTACCACCCGAAGCAGTTGTATACCACAATAGATTATTACCCGTTGCTGTAAGTGCTGTTGCTGTAGCATTTTGGCAATACACTACCGGCGTAACCACAACCGGTATTGTAGGAACTGAAGCAACCGTTACATTGATATTTGAACGAGGGCTCTCACAAACTCCCTGTGTTTGACTCACATAAAAAGAAATTGTACCAGATGTTGTGGTAGATGGTGTAGGCGCTGTAGTAATTCCAGTGCCGCCTGTTGCAACTGTGTACCACAATAAGTTTGAACCGGTTGCTGTAAGCATCGTAGCGGTAGCATTTTGGCAATAGTTAACACTACCTGTAACAGTTGGTGCTGCTGGTGTAATATTCACGTTAATCGTAATAGCAGCTCTTGGGCTTTCACAATTGTTATTGGTTTGGCTAACATAAAAAGTTGTACTGCCCACGTTTGTTGTAGACGGCGTTGGAGCAGTTGCACTACCTGTTCCACCTGTTGCAACTGTGTACCATAATAAATTATTTCCTGTTCCTGAAAGAGCAGTTGCTGTTGAGTTTTGACAATAATTAATTGTTGAAGTAACCGTAGGTGCAGAAGGAATTGCGTTCACATTAACTGTAATAGATACCCTTGGGCTTTCACCACAACTTTGGGTCTGTGTTACATAAAAAGTTGTAGTGCCTACGGTTGCAGTTGAAGGCGTTGGCGCACTAGAACTACTCGTTCCACCTGTTGCAGTTGTATACCATAATAAATTAGTACCCGTTGCTGAAAGTGCTGTTGCTATTGCATTTTGACAATAGTTGACAGGTGAAGAAACAGTAGGTGGAGCCGTAGTTGCTGTAATGGTTACCGTTATTAAAGTGCGTGGACTTTCGCAACCATTTGCACTTTGGCTAACATAATAATTTGTGCTTCCTAAAGTCGTAGTAGATGGCGTTGGGGCAGTAGAACTTCCTATGCCGCCACTTGCAACAATATACCATAATAAATTTGAACCCGTTGCTGAAAGTACCGTTGCCATTGCGTTTTGGCAATAAGTTACCGGGCTTGCAGAAATTGGAGCAGCGGGTATGGCATTCACATTTACTGTTATAGCTGCCCTTGGGCTTTCACAATTGTTGTTGGTTTGGCTAACATAAAAAGTAGTGCTGCCCACGGTTGTTGTAGATGGTGTGGGTGCAGTTGCACTTCCTGTTCCGCCAGTTGCAACTGTATACCATAATAAATTATTTCCTGAAGCTGTAAGAGCAGTTGATGTTGTATTTTGACAATAATTAGTTGTTAAAGCAACCGTAGGTGCAGCAGGGATTGCGTTCACATTAACTGTTATAGACGATCTTGGGCTTTCACCACAACTTTGCGCTTGTGTTACATAAAAAGTGGTAGTGCCTGCGGTTACAGTTGATGGTGTTGGAGCACTAGAACTACTTGTTCCACCGGTTGCATTGGTGTACCACAATAAATTTGTGCCCGTTGCTGTAAGTGCTGTTGATGTTGCATTCTGGCAATAGGTTATAGGTGAAGAAACAGTAGGTGGAGGAGTAGATGCTGTAACAATAACTGTAACAGATAATCTCGGACCTTCACAATTGTTTGCAGTTTGACTTACATAGTATATGGAGCTACCAATTGTAGCTGTTGATGGAGTTGGGGCAGTAGAAGTCCCTGTTCCACCTGTAGCTGTTGTGTACCATAATAAATTAGAACCCGTTGCGCTAAGTGGCGTAGCCATTACATTTTGGCAATAAGTTATTGTAGTGTTAGAAGTAGTAGGAGCTGCAGTTGTACATGCAGGAACACTTACATAAATATGGTATTCTCCTGGTTGCAATACAATATTTTGCGATGTACCTGATAAACTAAAAGTTGATCCTGTTGCGCCATTTAAATTGGTTGTTGTACCATTACTTATATAATTTATCCAGTCACCTGTTCCCTGAAAAGTAACCGATTTTGTTTGTTGAACAACATCTAAATTGGCAACTACAGTTACTTTTTTTCCTGTCGCATTTGGGTCAGCAATTTGAAAAACTTTAACCAATCCACCACCATTTAAAAAATCATAATTAAAAACGGTATTATTAAAAACAGCAGGATTGTTAAGTCTTAGATCAATTATACTTTTATAAGCATCGTATAAATGTCTGCGATTTGCATTGTTCATATACTCCCAATGCGGCGGTTTATTTGCAACGTTAGAGCCACCGAAATTGATGGAAATATCGTACCCTCTTTCTTCAAACTGCCATATCATTTTAGGTCCTGGGACAGTAAAAAATACAGCAGCAGCCGCTTCTTCTCTTGCAAGAGCTGTATTCAAAACTTTTACATCATAAGCACCCGATGCATTACCAAACTGAAGATTTTTATACATCGTTCTTTCTTCATCATGGCTTTCCATGTAACCCATTAATGAAGGTGCTGAAAATAATCGTTGAGAAGAATTGTATACAACCGAAGAAATATCAGAGTTGCTGGCATAACCCATTGAACACTGATTGTAGCGTGGATTTATATTTCCCCATGGCATAAAACCATGTGTTACATATTCCTGTTCTTCCTGATTTGGGAGTTTTCCTAAAAATTCTAAAATCATGTAAGTATTAGGATGAGCCGGCACTACATTATCATAATAGTAATTTAAGTTTGCAACACGTGATGCATCATAATTTTCAACTGTGGTTGTGTTGGTAATAGTTTGGGAAAAGCCTTTTGCCAAATCAAATCTAAATCCATCAACTTTATACTCATCTAACCAAAAATTTATAGACCGTTGAACAAGGAATTTTGTGGCCGTGGAGTTGTGGTTAAAATCATTAAAAACACTGTATGGATGTGTAGCGGTAACATTAAGCCACGGATTGTTAGCTGCAGGCTGGTTAGTAGCACTGTTCCAATATAATTTTGCCTGTGGTGCATTCCCCGAGCAGTGGTTATAAACTACATCCAGTATTACAGCAATTCCATTTTGATGGCATTTATCTATAAATTCTTTCAATTTATTTTTTGGGCCATAATATTTATCCGGTGCAAAATAAAAGGCTGGATTATAACCCCAGCTTTCATTGCCATCAAACTCATTGATAGGCATAAATTCAATGCTGTTTATTCCAATATTTTTTAAATAAGTAAGGGAATCAATTAACGACTGGTAACTGTGTTCTGCAGTAAAATCTCTGATTAAAAGTTCATATGTTACCAGATTTTTTTTATCAGGCTTCACAAAATTGTTTGATACCCATGTATACGAAGGTTCTGATGTTTGCAAAACTCCAACAAGCCCCGTTGTTAAACCTACAGGATAAGGCTTAAGATTTGGATAAGTTACAGGAGATATAAATGGATCATTATCCTGATCTAAAACTTTTTGTGTATAAGGATCTGCAATTCTTATTGTATTATCTACAAGATACTGGTAACCATATTCAGTGCCTGGTGCAAGTCCATTAACGGTTAGCCAATAGTAATTGCCATCAGCTGTTTTGTTCATTTGCCCCGCACAGCTAGCTGTCCAGTTATTAAAATCGCCGATAACATTTACACTTGTTTTATTTGGTGCATATAACACAAGTGTTGCAGAAGTGTTTCCCGGTATATAATTAATTCCTTCTACAACACCAGCCGGCAATGGCGCAATCATTTGCGTAGGAGGTATAAAAAAAGTAAACGAATCTTTTTTCAATCCAGAACCATCATTACCTTCAAAAATTATTTTTTGCTCACAAGCAGTATTTATAGTTGGATTTGCTGATATTGTTGTAGCAGCAGAGGCAGTATTAATAATATTTCCATTTAATTTTATTGTTAGCGCTGCATTGTTGGATGCTACTCCGGTAATATTTACAGAACTACCCAATGTTACGGATATTGGCTCTGCATAAGGTGTATAACGTGGTTCGAATGGTGGCATGTTAAGCCTAACATTAAATTGTCCTGCTGTGTAAACAGGAATGTACATATCACTTACATCAGAATTTACACCTTTTAAATTACCTGAACCATTTCTAAAAATTACATTAACTTTTATAATTGTTTCGTTTGTCGGTACAGCAAAAAAAGTACGAACACTTACAGGGTTATTGGCATTATCTTTTAATGTATACTGGTATTTATTTGCGCCTAAAGCTGTTGCGTTGGCTTGGGGGTTTGTTGATCCATAAACAAATTTTACGTATCTCCAATCCGATGGACCGGTACTTAAATTCGTGATTACTCCAACATGCAAATACACGTTTGAAGAATTTCCACCTTCAAAATTTAAAAGTCCCTGGTTTCCTTTTGCACAATCAATTATAAAAGAAAGATTATTATTTTCCTGTGGAAATTCCGGCGACCATGACAGTAATCTTTGTGCACTGGCAGTTAATCCAACAAATAGAATTAAAAAAGCGAGTAAATTTTTTTTCATAACAAGCGATGTTTATAAAAATGTGTAGCTAAAGATATTATATCTACAGATGATACCAATATAGAATAGTAAGATAATTTTTATGGTTGAGATTTCTTTTATTTATTATCCAAATAAAAAAGGCAACCTATACAGCTGCCTTTTTTATATTATTCGTTAAGTATTTTTATACGATTACTTATCTCAAATCCACTACTTCAACACCTGGATACTTTTTGGTATCAAATACAAACATAGCATCTGGCACATTTGCATTTGGGGTAAGGCTTGTTGTGCTGTAGGTATATTTGTTGCCTGTTTTCTCAAAAAGTTTCGTAGTACTGATGGAATTTTTATCAACAAATAATAAAATCTTAAAAAAAGGTTTGGTCTTGTCTATCGGCGTAAGTTCAATTTCATTTACAGATTTAGTTGTACCATTTAACTTATACAAAAAGTCCTTATCATAAAAATTAGTAAAAAGCTTTTGCGGAGTGAGGCTGTTAGCTGATGGATCAATTCTGCTGATAGTTACTTCTTTTGAGGCTTTATCCAACGTCCATATATTGCTGCCATCAGAAAATATTTCCTGTCCGGTAACGCTGATACGATATTTACTTCCTTTCATATACACATTACCTGTTTTAATTCCCAAAATTTTCCCAGCAGCATTTTCAATTTTTAAAGAAAATTTACCCTGTAAAGTCTTAAATGTTTTAAATTTTGAACTTACTGCATCCAAAATCTTTTTTGCATCTGGGTCGCTTTTGCCCATTCCTTTTGGAGCCTGTGCTGTTACACTTAAAAAGCCTCCTGCCATAATCACTAGTGCTGTAAATATTTTCTTCATGTTATTTTTAATTTTAAAAATGCAAATATATGTAATAGACTATGTGTAGTAAGAAACGATTAAGCCAGCTTTTGCAATTAAATGTTAATGTAATAAAATGAATAGCACTTTATAAACAAATCCATAAACCAAATCAAAATCAATATTTTTGTTTTCCTATGGCTAAAACTGCAGCTGAAACTCCATTAATGATACAACACAATGCTATCAAGGCGAAATATCCTGATGCAATTTTGTTGTTTCGTGTGGGTGATTTTTATGAAACTTTTGGCCAGGATGCAGTTATTACTTCACAAGTCTTGGGCATTACACTTACCAAACGCAACGGAGCAAATTCGGCATCGGCAGAATTAGCAGGTTTTCCGCACCATGCGTTGGATACTTACTTACACAAATTGGTAAAGGCTGGTTACAGAGTTGCCATTTGCGACCAGTTGGAAGATCCCAAAACGGCAAAAGGAATTGTAAAAAGAGGTGTTACCGAACTGGTTACTCCCGGTGTTGCAACCAGCGACAAATTACTTGAACACAATAACAATAATTTTTTAGCGGCGCTGCATATCACTGATGATAAGACAGGTATTTCCTTTCTGGATATATCAACCGGAGAATTTTTTATTGCCGAAGGCGATAAAGAATACACTGATAAACTGCTGCAGAGTTTACAACCGGCTGAAGTAATATTTCAAAGAAACAAACAAAAATATTTTAAAGAAAATTACGGCACTTCTTTTTTTACTTACACTTTAGATGAATGGATTTTTGCTGATGTGTACGCAAATGAAATACTGTTAAAACATTTTGGCACCCATAGTTTAAAAGGTTTTGGTGCAGACGATATGACCGCAGGTATTATAGCTGCGGGAGCGATTTTGCATTATTTAAAAGATACCGAACATCCCAATCTGCAACACATAACATCTTTACAAAGAATAAATAAAGAGGAACATTTGTGGATGGATCGTTTTACCATTAGAAATTTAGAACTCATTTCTAATAACGAAAACAGTAGCCTTTTTAAAACGCTTAACAACACCGTTTCGCCCATGGGCGCAAGGCTGATGAAAAGATGGATGTTGATGCCGTTAAATGACCTTATTAAAATAAATGAGAGATTAAATGCTGTTGAATTTTTTATTAAGGAAACTGATGTCAGGTTACAAATTAGTAAACATATAAAATTGGCGGGAGATGTGGAAAGGCTGGCAGCTAAAGTGCCTTTAAAAAAAATAAATCCCCGGGAGGTATTGCAGATAGCCAAAGGCTTACAGCAAACAGAAGAAATAAAAAAAATCTGTTCAGCCACATCAAATACTTATTTAAAAAGGCTGGGAGATTCACTTAACGGTTGTAACTATATACTGCAAAAAATCTTAATGCAGATTACAGAAAATCCGCCGGCAATTGCAAGTAAAGGTGGTCTCATTAATCCTGGTATTCATGCTGAGTTAGATGAACTAAGAAACATTGCCAGTGGTGGTAAAAATTACTTACTGGAATTGCAACAGAAAGAAGCCATCAACACCGGAATATCTTCTTTAAAAATTAGTTTCAATAACGTATTTGGTTATTATTTAGAGGTTACTAATCTGCATAAACCAAAAGTGCCCGAGACATGGATAAGGAAGCAGACGCTTGCAAATGCGGAGAGATATATTACGCCGGAATTAAAAGTGTACGAAGAAAAAATAATTGGTGCAGAAGATAAAATTTATCACATAGAGCAACAGTTATTTCAGGAATTGCTAAACGAATTACAGGATTATATTGCTCCAATGCAGGTGAATGGACATGTAATGGCTGTGATAGATTGTTTGGGTTGTTTTGCTAATAATGCATTACTGTATAATTATAAAAAACCTGATTTGCACAATGGTTTTGAAATGGAACTAAAAGACAGTAGACATCCAGTTATTGAGAGAAATTTACCACAGGGTGAGTCATATATCAGCAACGATATTGTGCTTGATAACGTGGCCAATCAACTCATCATTCTTACGGGGCCAAATATGAGTGGTAAAAGTGCTATTTTAAGGCAGACAGCATTAATAACTTTAATGGCCCACATGGGAAGTTTTGTGCCGGTTTCTTCTGCAAGAATTCCGCTAACAGATAAAATTTTTACAAGAGTAGGTGCATCAGATAATATTACAGGTGGTGAAAGTACTTTCATGGTAGAAATGAATGAAACCGCCAGCATCATTAACAATCTTACAGCAAGAAGTTTAATTTTACTGGATGAAATTGGAAGAGGTACATCAACATACGATGGTATTTCGATAGCATGGAGTATTGCAGAATTTTTACATCAATCACCACACACTCCTAAAACTTTATTTGCAACACATTACCATGAGTTAAATGAACTGGAAAACAAATTTGACCGAATAAAAAACTTCCACATTACAAATAAGGAAGTTGGTAACAAAATAATTTTTTTACGCAAACTTGCTCCTGGTGGCAGTATACACAGTTTTGGGATACACGTTGCACGTATGGCTGGCATGCCACCTGCATTAATTGACAGAGCAAATGAAATACTGCTATTACTAGAAGAAAAAAATAAAGAAGACAACGATAACCAAAATACAGATGACATAAAAAAGAAGATAAAGCAACTTGCATTACCGAAAATGCAGCTGAATATTTTCGATGCGCATTCTCTTACTTTCGAAGAAATAAGGTCTATTTTAGAAACAGTTGACATCAACAGACTCACGCCAGTGGAAGCTTTACTGAAATTGCAGGAGATAAAATCAAAGATTAAATAACTTTTCTATTATTACCCTATTATTTCTACTACAAACAAATGAGCGATTAAAAAGTTGTCTATTTTAATTAGCTACATCCTCAAAATTTATTCTAATTATATCATAAATATTAACATTCGGTTGATAACAATAAAATAATGTGCAGGCGTTTACGTTATTTTTGTATTAACCACAATATCACTATGCATGCAATTTGCTAAAGGAAAACTACTTGCAATAGGCGGAGCCGAAGATAAAGGCACAGATTTGGAAACCGGTCAAATTCACCGCAACAATTTAAATTTTTTCGAACTTGGAATTCTCAGGCGAATAGTGGAAGAAATTGGCGGCCATGAAAAACAGATTGAGGTAGTTACCACTGCAAGTATGATACCTATTGAAGTTGGAGAAAATTACCTTAATGCTTTTGGAAAAATAGGATGCAAAGATATTGGGTTGATGCACATACGTAACCGTGCGGATGCAATGAAAGAGGAATATCTGGAAAGATTGAAAAAATGCGATGCAATTATGTTTAGTGGAGGTAATCAATTGAGGTTAACAAGTACATTTGGTGGCACACATTTTTTGGAAATTGTTTTGCAACGCTACAATGAAGAAGAAACATTTTTAGTTGCCGGAACATCGGCAGGAGCTATGGCCATGAGTAATACAATGATTTATGAAGGTAATGCTGCAAAGGCACATCTAAAGGGCGAAGTAAAAATAACAACCGGACTTGGTTTTATGGATGATGTAATCTTTGATTCACATTTTGAAAAACGTGGCCGATTTGGGAGGCTTGCGCAGGCGGTTTCTGCAAATCCATCTTGTATTGGTATTGGTTTAGGGGAAGATACTGGTTTTCTTATTATTGATGGTAACAAGATGGAAGCTATTGGGAGTGGTTTAGTAGTAATTTTAGACGGACATGACATCCGCCACAGCAACATAGCTGATATACCTGATGGCTGCCCGATTAGTATTGAAAATATGCGTGTCCATTTTCTCGAAAAGGGTAACGGGTATTTGGCTATTGAGAGGATATTTATTCCTGAAGTTTTTGAAGGTGCAGTAACAAGCAAGAATGTTGATGTAGAATAATACAATAGTCTATAAAAATAAAAAAGCCTCCGTAAATTCGGAGGCGTTTTCAATTTTTTAAACTAAATAATTTCAAATAAATAATAACTTTTTTTTCCTTTTTGTACCAATAAAAATTTATCGTGTAAAAGCATATCCTTTGTTGGTATTAGCTTTGGGTCATCTTCTTTTTTTCTATTAATGCTTATACCTCCTGCTACAATCATTTTTTTAGCCTCTCCTTTGCTCAGAAAAATTCCTGCCAATGTCAGCATACTTGCTAAATCAATGCCTGTGT
>JBBRPX010000044.1:0-19836 GCA_038227505.1 Chitinophagales bacterium | reverse complement strand
TGCAGTAAAACCCAATGATCGTATAAAATTTTCACCACTAAAATTATTATCAAGTACTACCGTTTTTTCTTGCGTAGCATTTTTAAACTTTAATGCAACAGGCAATTTAAAAAACGATACAGATGAGTGAGAAGTGGTTTGAGAAAGTTTGATACTTACACAATTCGTATCAAGTACATTCCATTTTACCTGATAACCTGGATACCCCTGACCGGTATACCACTGATCGAAAAAGTAAGTAAGATTTTTACCACTTTCTGCTTCTAAATTTCTTTTTAAATCAGCCGTGCTGGCATTTCCATAAACCAAAGCCGGATCTTGTTGGTATCTTCTTAATGCTCTTAAAAAAACATCGTCTCCTAAAATAAACCGTAGCATAAACAACAGATAACTTCCTTTGTTGTAGCTTAACCTGCCGCTAAATATGAGGTTGAGGTTTGTCGTGTCTGTCACTTTTACTGTACCGCCCGGTTGCGATGTGATATTGTTGATTATATTTCTTCTATTACCAAGTGCAGTGGCTGGATATTTTGTTTCCATATTAAAAGCTGCCAGGTAAGTTGCAAAACCTTCATTCAACCAAATATCTTCCCAACTATTGCAGGTAATTTTATCGCCAAACCACTGGTGAGCAAGTTCGTGTGCCATCAAAGATTCATCCGGCGTTACAATAAAAGTAGATGTCTGGTGCTCCATACCACCGCCCCAGCCAAATTGCACATGACCATATTTTTCATTTATAAATGGATAAGGCCCAAAATTATTGTGGAACAACTGCATTGATTCCAGCACTTTTGAGGTATTGGTTTGAAACAACGAAAGGCTTTCAGGATAACAATAGGTAACCATTGGCAGATTAACACTACCGAGTTGAATGCTGTTATTAAAAACGGAGTAATTCGTTACAGCCATGCAAATTAAATAGGAAGATATTGGGTAGCGGTGTTTCCAGTGGGTAGTTACTTTACCGGCTGCAACAGCAGTTTCGCTTTGTAACATTCCATTGCTTGCCGCTTTATAAATAGCAGGCGCTGTTATAAAAACATCAATAGAATCTGCTTTATCATTTATACCGTTTTTACATGGCCACCAGTCTCTTGATCCATACGATTCGCTAAGCGTCCACATTACAGGCGTACCTGCATGTACACTTTGTATAAAGGAACCAAAACCTGTATTGGCGGGCACTCCACTGTACCAAATGCTAACTGAGTCCAGCATATTTGTATTAATGGTTGAAGAAAAATTAATAACAAGTGTGTTGTTGGGCTGTGAAAAAGAAAGTGCTGTACCATTGCGTTTAATGCTGTCTGCAACCAGAGGCGATTGCATATCCAGCGTAATATTTGTAAGTATTGTGGTGGGTTTAAAATAGATGGTTACTTTACCGTTAATATATCTGACAGCAGGGTCTACCATCCATTCGCAACGATAATATTTTACATCAAAATTATCTGACGCCGCACTAAATTTACTTGTATTTGCAAACTGATTTTGATGCGCATCTCTTTCCATGCGGGCAATGGATTCAACATCTGCTCTTTCCTGACCATATACAAAACCCGTTAAAAATAAGAGGAAGAATAAAATTGATTTCATACTGTTGCTTAAAATACGTGTATCATTTATTTTTTATAACGTAAATCATATCTAAAATATTAGGAATCTTTATCAAATAAAGAATAAATTTCTTCCTAAAAAACAAAAGCTATTTTGAGCATAGTATTTGTTTTGGATTTTGCACTTATTTAATATGATTATGAAATTAAGAATTTTAATACCTACCATTTGTTTTCTGATGTTAAATATTAATGCGTTTGCTCAGGAACCCGTAAAAATAAAAGCAGATACTTTAATAAAAAAACTAGATAGCCTTGCGAAGAAAACCGATAGTGCCGGCACACAAATAAATAACATAAATAAAGAAGCTTACAACGATGTTACCAAACTAAATGCTCGAACCTATTTTGTTCTGCTGGGCAGTAGCATTAAGCAGGAGTTTACAAAACCTTTTCACATGAAGAAAAGGGACTTTGTACGATTTGGAAAATTTGCACTTGTCACGGCAGCTCTTTCTTTTGCTGACGAACCCATACAAAGAAATGCCCTGCAACTTCGAACCAGAAGTAATACTGTAAGAACAGTGGGGAAATATATTACCAATTTTGGAGGTGTTTATGAGGCTTTAACCCTTGCTGCATTTGGCACTTACGGTATTATTGCAAAAAGTGAAAAAGTAAAAACAACAACTTTACTCGCAACACAGGCCGTAGTAACAAGTTTTTTGGCGGAAGCCGTTATTAAAACGCTAACAGGTAGAACAAGGCCAAATTATTACAGTGCCAATGTACAAGCAAAGCCAACATTTAAGGGTCCGTTTGGCAACACATCCAAAGATGCCAATGGCAAAAAATCCAACAGTTCATTTCCTTCAGGCCACACTACTGCCGCCTTTGCTGCGGCTACGGTATTTGCGGTAGAGTTTCGGAACAAACCATATATACCTATAATTGCTTACAGCATTGCATCTCTTGTGGGTGTAAGCCGCATTACAGAAAATAAACATTGGGCTACCGATGTTTTGGCAGGTGCTGCATTGGGCTATTTAACCGGCCGGCAGGTATCTTTTAATTACCACAGATTTGCGCATATTAAAAATTTAGAAGAAGCTAAGAAGAGATCAGTTACTTTAAATATGCAATATCATTTTGGGAAGTTGATGCCAGGGTTTGTATGTAAATTTTAAATGACGATGATTTGTTTTGCCTGCTGATTTACATCCGATTTTTATTTAGATAATTCATTTAAATATTAGTTCTGTTGCCTACAGATTTACAGGTAATTTTTTTTGTCTACATAAGTTTCTACCACAGAAGTTTAAAGTAAACGGACGAATCCCTCGTTTGCCTAACGCATCATCTCACCATAACTAAGTACTTTTGTTTGTATGCCCGATTTTAATTTTAATGATGCAATAAATTTTGCCGGAAAACTCACACCTGCACGTGCATGGAATGGATTAAAAGTAGTAACCAGCTTTTTTTTAAGTAAACTGTTAGACAAACCTATACAGTGGGGTTTCCCCGTTTCTATTTCTTTTGAGCCTACTACAAGCTGCAACCTTCGCTGCCCGGAATGCCCAAGCGGATTAAGGGCATTTACAAGACCAACAGGTATGTTACAAAAAGATTTTTTTACTGAAACAATTGATGACATTCACAAAGAACTTTTATACCTTATTTTTTATTTTCAGGGAGAACCATATCTGAATACTTCTTTTTTAGATATGGTAAAATACGCATCAGACAAAGGCATTTATACAGCCACGAGTACCAATGCGCACTACCTAACAGACGAAGCTGCAAAAAAAACGGTAGAGAGTGGGCTGGACAGACTTATCATTTCGATAGATGGTACCACACAGGAAGCCTACAAACAGTATCGTGTTGGTGGTAACCTCGACAAAGTGCTGGAAGGCGCAAAAAATATTGTAAAATGGAAGAAGGAATTAAACAGCAAAACACCTTTTGTTTTCTTCCAGTTTTTGGTAGTAAAACACAATGAACACCAGATAGAGGATATAAAAAGACTGGCAAAAGAAATTGGGGTAGATGAGGTACGTTTTAAAAGTGCACAGGTATATGATTATGAAAATGATCCCAATAAACTGATACCCGTAAACGAAAAGTACAGTCGTTATAAACGCAATGCCGACGGGAGTTTTAAAGCAAAAAATAAATTTGCAAACCGCTGCTGGAAACTTTGGCATGCCAACGTAATTACATGGGATGGGTTGGTTGTGCCATGTTGTTTTGACAAGGATGCTATGCACCGCTTAGGTAATTTAAAAAATGAGCCTTTTAAAAAAATATGGCAAAACGATAACTACAAACAATTTAGAAGTGAGTTGATGAAGAGCAGAAAGAACATTGATATTTGCTCCAATTGCAGTGAGGGTGAATCAGTTTGGAAATAAAATTTATTTACCTTTTTTAATTTTTAAAATGGATAAAAGTTTATTTAACAAGCGCATAATTCAGGTACTGGTTTTATTTATCATTATATTGATAGCTGTATTGCTGGTAGGGCAGTTGTATATTTTTATACCCGGCTTGTTAGGTGGTATTACACTTTATATTCTAAGCCGAGGCTATTATTGCAAATTGATATTTAAAAAGAAATGGAGAAAAGGCTGGACAGCTATGATGTTCATTCTTTTTTACCTCATCATTATTTCGCTACCTATTTATTTGAGTGTAAATCTGGTGTCACCCAAAATAAACCAGATCGTACAAAATCAAGATCAAATAGTAGAGAAGGTGCAAAAAGTATCAGAAAGTATATCGATAAAAACAGGCATTAAAGTTCTGTCGCCGGATAATATAAAAACGGTAACACAAAAAATTTCGGGTATGATCCCTAAACTTCTTAGCGGGACTGCCACTACATTGGCAAATTTATTTATGATGTTTTTTCTCCTCTATTTTTTACTGGTAGGTGGCAGGGAAATGGAGAAAACCCTGCACAATATTATTCCGTTAAAACCGCATAACATTGATATACTTGCCAGCGAAACTAAAATGATGATAAAAGCAAATGCACTCGGCATTCCAATAATTTGCGTGGTGCAAGGTATATTTGCTTCATTTGGATATTGGGTTTTTGGTATGGATGATTGGGGGCTCTGGGGTTTTGTAACAGGTGTTTTTGCATTTTTTCCCCTCGTTGGTACAATGATCGTTTGGGTGCCAATAATGCTCTATCTTTTTTCGCAAGGGCTTACCTGGCCTGCAGTTGGCCTAGGTATTTACAGCTTTTTGGTAACTGGTAATGTCGACTATGTGGCAAGAATAAGTTTTATGAAAAAAATTGGCGATATCCATCCCCTTATAACCGTATTGGGTGTAATTGTGGGGTTAAATCTTTTTGGTTTTATAGGTCTTATTTTTGGTCCACTACTTATAAGTTATTTCTTGATTCTTGTAAAAATTTATTTAAATGAGTTTTCCAACAACCAAGAATTGCCTGCAATCTTTGAAGTTAATGAGGATAAAAAATTATTATCATAATGATAAATTAAACGATCTTTAACAAAATAAAATCAATTATTTTAAAGTCTGCAACCCGCAATGTTGCAGCTTTTTTTTATTATTGTATATCCATTATGAGTTTAGAAAAAGATATCAACCAGGCAAAGTTTAGAACAGAGCACCAAAAAGTAATCATCAATATTATTTATACCTATAACTGGATGAATGAAAGACTGAAAAGTTTTTTTGAAAAGGAAGATATTACGCCCCAGCAGTTTAACATTCTTCGTATTCTTCGTGGTGCAGCCACACCTATTTCTACTTCACAAATAAGGCAAAGAATGCTCGATAAAATGAGCGATACCAGCCGCATTGTTGACAGGCTGATTAACAAGGCTCTTGTAAAAAAAATGGTGTCCCCCGGCGATAAAAGAATGGTAGATGTAACCATTACTCCAAAGGGCAGAAAACTGTTGGAAAAACTTGATGCATTTGAACTTACCATGGATGCAATTGCGGGTTCGCTTACCGAAGCAGATGCAAAAAGCATGAACAAGTTGCTCGATAAAATGAGAGCCAGTTCGTAAAAGTTCCTGTTTTAATTTTCGTCTTTCAATTTACCCTCATGAAATTTTGTTTGCTACTTTTTTCTTTTTTCTACGTGTTCACGGCAAATGGGCAAACTCTCGCAAAGCCCGAGTTTAGGGCAGTTTGGGTTGCAACGGTAGATAATATTGATTGGCCTGATGCTCCAACTATTTATGCCCATATACAAAAAGCAGCTTTTTTAAAATTGCTTAATATGCACCAGCGCAATGGAATGAATGCTGTGATTGTGCAGGTTCGTCCGGCGGCAGATGCTTTCTATCCTTCACCCTTTGAGCCCTGGAGTCAATGGCTAACCGGTGTGCAGGGGCAAGCACCTTTTCCTTACTACGATCCGCTGGAGTTTATGATTACTGAAACCCATAAACGTGGTATGGAATTCCATGCATGGATGAACCCCTACCGTGCTGTTTTTAGTATAAAGAATTCTTCTATAGCAGCCACACATATTACACGGCAACACCCCGAGTGGTTTATTACTTATGGAGACAAAAAATATTTTGACCCCGGCAACAAAGATGTGCAGCGTTATGTAACCAATGTTGTAAAGGATGTGGTGAAACGTTACCATATTGATGCGGTACATTTTGATGATTATTTTTATCCATACCGTATTGCAGGCAAAGAATTTCCTGACGATGCAAAGTACCTGCAGTACGGTAATGGCATGAGCAAAGATACCTGGCGCCGCAGCAATACAGATTCCATTATCGTTATGCTTTGTAAAGCCATAAAAGAAACCAATAAAAAATGCAGGTTTGGCATAAGCCCCTTTGGTATTTGGCGCAATGCTTCTGTAGATTCTACAGGTAGCAATACCAAGGGAGGACAAACAAATTACGATGACCTCTACGCCGATATTTTACTCTGGTTGCGCATGGGCTGGATTGATTATGTAGCGCCACAATTATATTGGGAAATAGACCACAAGCTTGCAGATTTTAATACACTTGCAGACTGGTGGGCCACACACAGCTATGGTAAAGATTGTTATATTGGCATTGGTTATTATCGTGCCGGCAGCAACGAAGCGTGGAGAGATAAGACACAGCTACCAAGACAAATACAAAAAATACGCAGCCTGCCTGCGTTAAAAGGAATGGCTTTCTACAGCAGCAAAACTTTTGAACGAAATCCCAATGGCTGGAACGATACACTTCGTTTAAATTATTTTAAGGAGAAGTTGATGCGTTAAGAGCAGGAACTTCATTTTTATTTCAACTTTAGTATCGGGCTGTACGCTGTACCAGCTGCGCCTTTGGCGCATTCGGTGCCGCTGCCATCCCGGCTATGCTCATCATTAAATCTTTGTTCAACTTTTACCGTTCCTCCTTATAAACCTACATTAAAAACTAACATTCCTTTTTACATATTCATACTGCGTAAATTCGCTGCCAAATTAAGCACATGCAAAAAATATTATTTCTACTATTTATATTAATATCGTCTACACCTATTTTTGCCCAAAATACTTTCAAGGCAATTTTAAAAAACGAAAAAACCGGTGAAGTATTGGCTGGTTTTTCTGTAAACATAAAAGGCAAAGCAAATGGCAGTATCAGCGACAGTACAGGGTTTGTGCAAGTAACAAACATTGCAAATGGTAAGCAAACATTAATTATAACTGGTACGGGTTATGCCGAAAAAGAAATGGTAATTAGTTTCCCACAAAATGAAACTGTAACTATTTTGTTGGAGACACTATCAGAAGATTTAGAGGAGATAGAAATAGTAACATCTACAAGAAGCAGTCGAAATATAAAAGATATTCCAACACGAATTGAGGGTATACCGGCTGCCGATCTGGATGAAAAATCAGTAATGCAGCCCGGTAATATTAAAATGCTTGTGGCAGAAATTTCCGGTGTGCAAACACAGCAGACTTCACAAGTATCAGGCAGTTCAAGTATTCGTATTCAAGGGCTCGAAGGAAAATATACACAGCTTTTGCAGGATGGCTTTCCATTGTACTCAGGTTTTGCAAGTGGGTTAAGTGTATTACAAATTCCTCCGTTAAATTTAAAGAGGGTAGAAGTTATTAAAGGGTCAACATCTACTTTGTATGGTGGCGGGGCTATTGCAGGATTAATTAATTTAATTACAAAAGTACCTACAGTAGAAAGAGAAGTTTCTTTTCTGGCAAATATCAACCAAACAAATGCACAGGACTTAAGCGCATTTTATGGAGAAAAATACAAGAAAACAGGACTTACATTATTTGCATCAAGTAACACTCAAAAAGCCTACGATGCCAACAGCGATGGCTTTTCAGATATTCCAAAATACACCCGTTATTCTTTTAGCCCAAAATTTTATTATTATCCCACAGACAAAACCACATTTAGTATTGGTGTAAATGCCGGCTTTGAAAAACGCATTGGTGGCGATATGATTGCAATAAATAACAAAGCAGATGCAGTGCATACGTTTTATGAAAGCAATAACAGCAATCGGTTCAGCACACAGGCTTCTTTTGAAAAGATATTTTCTAATAAAAATATTCTTACCATAAAAAACAGCGTTTCGTTTTTTAATAGAAAAATTGAAAGAAGAAATTACAATTTTGATGGTAAACAAACTGCCAGTTTCAGTGAGATAAATCTGCTTATTCCACGGGAAGAATCAGAATGGAACCTAGGCGCAAATTATATCTCAGATAATTTTGAGCAAAGAAATACAACTGTCGCTAAATTAAGTTACAACAATACTGCAGCAGGCTTATTTGTACAAAATAATTTAAAGGTTTCAAGAAAATTTATTGCTGAAAGTGGTTTGCGTTTAGATGTAACCAACAGAAACAAAGTTTTTATATTGCCTCGATTGTCGTTGCTGTACAAAATAACCGATAAACTTACATCAAGAATTGGTGGAGGATTGGGATACAAAATGCCAAATATTTTCTCAGAGGATGCTGAAGAAAGAGCTTTTCAAAATATAACGCCTTTAAACTTTTCATTAGTAAAAGCTGAAAAATCTTACGGTTTAAACGGCGACTTAAATTATAAAACGACCATTTTTGATGAAATTAATTTCTCTGTTAATCAACTGTTTTTTTACACCATCATAAAAAGCCCTTTGGTACTTGAGCCGGTTACTGCCACCAATGATTTTGCTTTTAAAAATGCGCAGGGAAATATTGATACCAAAGGCTTTGAAACAGCCTTAAAATTTAAATTGGAAGATATTTCATTATATGTGGGTTATACGTTTACAGATGTAAAAAGAAACTTCAATAACATTTCAACGCCAAATCCATTATCAGCAAAACAGCATCTAAATTTCGATTTAATGTATGAGCTAAACGAAAAGCTGCGCATTGGTTACGAGTTGTATTATACCGGGCAACAATATTTATCAACAAACGAAAAAGTTCGGGATTATTGGGTTACAGGGCTGATGAGTGAATACAAATTCAAACATTTTAGTCTGTTTATTAATTTCGAAAACTTTACAGATACCCGCCAGTCACGCTGGGATAATTTATATACAGGAACTATTCAAAATCCTTCTTTTAAAGAAGTATACACGCCCCTTGAAGGATTTATATTTAATGGCGGTTTTAAAATTAAACTGTAATACAGTCCCAAATGGAAATTTCAATTTATTTTGTTTAAAAAATCTGCTGTAGAATCTTTTGTATATAACTGGACAAATATTTGCATAGAAGGATTGTTGCTTTTCCTCAATAGTAAACAGGATGCAGTATTTTCTTTTATTAATCAAAAAATTTATTATGCCACGTATTTCAATTATTTCTGCAAGTGTGAGAACCGGTCGCAACAGCCACCGAGTTGCTTTGTATTTTGAAAAATATCTTGCAGAAAACAACCTTGCTGAAACGGAAATGATAGACTTAATGGAATACAATTTCCCCATTTTTGAAGAACGCCTGCAATTTCAGGCTTCTCCTTTGCCAAAGACGCTGGAGTTTGCAAAAAAAATAAAAGACAGTGAAGGAATTATTATTGTAACACCTGAATACAATGGCGGTTACCCAGCAAGTTTAAAAAATGTTATTGATCTTTTATTGGAAGAGTGGCGGCATAAACCCATTGCAATTGCCACCGTTTCAGCCGGTCCGTTTGCAGGCACACAGGCACTCATTTCTTTACAGTTTACACTTTTTAAAATAAAAGTATGGACTATCACTGAAATGTTTTCTGTAGCAAAAGTGCAGGACAATTATGATGAAAGCGGCAATGCAATTAACAAAGAAGCGACAGATAAAATAGCCGCCGGTTTTATAAAAGAATTGTTGTGGTGTATAAAAGCTGACAAAGCAGATTTATAGATATATAAATTAAATAGTCTCTTAGGTTAGCATGAGCATTGTCATTTCTAGCGCTGATTATTATCAGCGGTTAAGCTATTAGCCATACTTAATTTTAATTTTTAATAAGCGGAATAACTCAGTTTTTTAAATTTTAATATTAATACAATGAAAACGATTATAGTAGCAACTGATTTTTCGTCTAGTGCATTAAACGCTGCCACCTACGCTGTAAAAATGGCGGAAAAAGTTGGTGCAAATATTTTACTTTTTAACGTTTACGAGGTTCTTTCAAACTATAGAGAAATGGTATTAGATGTAGATGTGGAAAGTCTAAAAAAATCAGCACGGGCAGAAATTCAAGAGTTAAAAAAAACATTACTTGAACAAAACCCTGTCGACTTAAACATAAGTACAGAAATTAGGATGGGCGTTTTTAAAGATGAATTAATTGAGGTTTGCGAAATCGTACATCCATATGCGGTCGTGATGGGCAGCCAAGGTAAAACTTTGACCGAACATTTTTTAATGGGTTCCCATGCGGGAAAAGAGATTCGCCATTTTGAATGGCAGTTGATAACTGTGCCACCAAGTGCTACTTTTTCAGCTATAAAAAAAATAGCAATTGCGTATGATTTTGAACTAGCTGTACAAGAAAATTTAATAGTTGATATCAAATTATTGGCTAGGGATTTTAGTGCTTCCATTGATATTTTAAATGTTACGCATAAAGATGAATTCGATGATAAATTCATATTTTTATCACGCAAGCTTGAAGATGCTTTTAAGCCTCTTTTAGTGCAATTTCATTTTTTAGCCGCAAATAAAGCAGATGAAGGGATTTTAAAGTTTATTGATGAATATAATATTGATCTGTTGGTAGTAATGCCTAAACACCATAACGTGTTTGAAAAGTTGTTTCAAAAAAGCCATACCAAGAATCTCGTACTCCACAGCCATGTGCCGGTAATGACGCTGAGCAAAAAATAGTATTGGGAAATCCCCGCATAATAGGTCGTTTTTATAGGTCATTATTTTAGGACTTAAAATTGAGGCATCACTAGCAGCGATTTAAATATTAAAAAGTAATACTTAAAAAATTATTCAATTAGTTTATGAAAACACTATTCTTCAGCACAAAACCTTACGAACAACCTTATTTAGAAACTGCTAACAAGCGTCAGGCAGAAATAGTTTTTCTTAAAAAACCTTTATCAGCAGAAACAGCACATCTTGCTACAGGCTTTGATATTGTTAGCATTTTTACAGGAGATAATGCTTCAGCAGAGGTGTTGGAAATTCTTCGCCATTTAGATGTAAAATTTATTACTACCCGTGCTGCAGGGCACGACAATATTGATACTGAAAAGGCAAATGAATTGGGCATAGCAGTGGCAAACGTGCCCGCATATTCACCATATGCCATTGCAGAACATGTGATAGCACTCATACAGGCACTTAACAGAAAAATCGTTATTGCAGATAAACAGGTACACCAGCAAAATTTTACTACCGATAATTTAATTGGTTACGACCTGCATAGTAAAACAATCGGAATAATTGGCGTTGGCATTATTGGAAGTGTACTGGTAAAAATTATGCATGGCTTTGGTTGTAAAATTTTATGTTGCGATTTAAAGGAAAATACGCTGCTGAAAGAAAAATTTGGAGTTGAATACACTGACAAAGAAACGCTTTGTGCATCAGCAGATATCATCAGTATTCATACCTCTTTCACACCAGAAACAAAGTACCTCATCAACAAAAAATTAATAGACGTAATGAAACCGGGCACAATGCTCATCAATACGGGGCGTGGGGCGTGTGTAAATACAGTTGATGTATTAGAAGGGTTACAAAATGGTAACATTGGTTATTACGGGGCAGATGTGTATGAAAATGAAAGAGGTGTTTTTTTCTGTGATCTTACGGGCAAAGAAATGAAAGATGATCTGTTAAAAAAATTACTTTCTATGCCGAATGTATTGGTAACACCCCACCAGGCATTTGCTACAAAACAAGCACTTACAAATATTGCAGATACTACTTTTTATAACATTGATTGTGCACAAACTAGAACCCCCTGCAAAAATTTATTGACAAATTCAATGGTGGAAGAAAGCATAAGTGGCAATGGAAATAATTAATTTTTTTTATGCTCCCTACAATTGTAACGGTAACTTTTAGCCCCTGTACTTCACCACATTCTTGAAACACAAAATGAAACACGGGAAAATATTATTATACTTGATGAAACAGCGAATGCGCAGTATCGTTTTGGAATGCCAGGCACAGCATTAAGTGAAGCTGAATGGAGTAGTTGCCTACAAGCTGTGGAAGATATGGACGATGTATCTTTCATTATTGCAATTTGCAGTTTACCACCAGGTGTACCACATGATATATATGCGATTCTTGCAAAAATTGCAAAAGATAAGCGAGCCAAATTTATTGTTGATACATCTGGCGAGCCCTTAAAAAAAGCAGTGGAACAAGGTGTTTACTTATTAAAACCCAACCTTGGAGAATTAAGTTTTCTTGCCGGAAAAGATGAATTACAAAAAAATGAAATTGAAGCCGCTGCAAAACTGATTATTCAAAAAGGTATGTGCGAAGTGGTAGTAGTGTCTATGGGTGCAGATGGCGCAATGATGGTGACAAAAAATGAAACTCTAATAATATGTCCACCGCATGTTGAAAGGAAAAGCACCGTGGGCGCAGGTGATAGTATGGTGGCGGGAATTGTATACTATTTATGGGAGGGTAAAACTATAAGGGAAGCAGTTCAATATGGTGTGGCTTGTGATACTGCAGCAACTATGAATACAGGTACCGAACTTTGCAATAAAAAAGATGTTGAAGTTTTGTATGAAGTGATAAAAAAGGGAATTTAATTTGAACCGGAAAGTACATGAAACAAAAAAGAATAACCATCGTAAAAGCTTCTGGGATGCAGGATGATTTTTCAGAAGAAAAATTAAGAAAATCTTTGGCAAAATCCGGTGCGAGTGATAACAATATAGATGATATTATAGCAGAAATTAAAACAAAATTATATAATGGGATATCTACCAAAAAAATATACAGGGCAGCATTTAATCTTTTAAAAAAAGGGTCCCGAAGCAATGCAGGCAGGTATAATTTAAAGAGGGCTATTATGGCATTGGGCCCATCTGGTTTTCCATTTGAAAAATACATTGCAGCCATTTTTGAATGGCAGGGGTACACTGCACAAACACAACTCTTTTTACAAGGCACCTGTGTTACGCATGAGATAGATGTACTTGCAGAAAACAGTGAACATTTTTTAATGGTAGAATGTAAATATCATAATAGTACAGGTATAGTAAGCGATGTTAAGGTACCGCTCTATATAAATTCCCGCTATAAAGATGTTGCAAGCAAATGGAATAAAACTTCCAATAAACCACTAAAATGCTGTGTGGCAACCAATACTAAATTTTCTTTGGATGCTATCACGTATGGTGTATGCTCCGGTATGCAAATGCTTGGGTGGGACTATCCGCACAACAAAAGTTTAAGTAATTTAATTGATCAGTCAGGCCTTTATCCGGTAACGTGTTTAACTACGTTAACAAACAACGAAAAAGCAACTATTTTATCAAAAGGATTTGTATTGTGTAAAGAACTTTTACAAAATGAGTCTTTGTTTCATACTATGGGTATTGCACAATTACGAATCTCCAATATCATGTCAGAAGTAAAATTACTTTGTAACTTAAAAAATGAAAAATGAAAAAAATTCTTGCAACCACCGATTTCTCTGAAAATTCAAAAGCAGGTTTGCAATTTGCCATTCAACTTGCCTCGCAAAATAATTTTGAAATTGTTTTTTTTCATACTTATCATGTATTAATTCCTACAGCTTGGAATGAGGTTATCATTGAAGGAAATGAAAAAGACGAAGCAATAATAATTCAGGAAAAACTGGACTCATTTATTGGGAATATTTACAAGGATTTAAATATTGCTGGTGAAAATTATACTTGTGTTATTAAAAGTTCTGTATTTATATATACATGTATTAGAGAGTATGCAGAAGAAAACAGTATTAGCTTTATATGTATAAGCACAAAGGGTGCCGGCAATTTTAAAAGACTGCTTGGCACCAACACTGCCAACCTCATTAACCATTCTGCTGTGCCCGTTATTGCAATTCCACACCACTACATAACTACGGCCATTTCAAAAGTTCTGTATGTTTCAGACCTTTTGAATTATAAAAATGAAGTTGAAAAGGTGATTGCATTTGCAGCGCCACTTAACGCATCAATTGAATTATTGCACCTTACTTCTGCACTGGAAAAAAATACCAATTTAGCAGAAATAGAAGACGCAATAAAAAAGATAGAAAATTATAATGTTGGTTTTAAAACTATCCCACGAAACCCCAATAATTCATTGGTATCTGACATTGAAGTTGTATTAAAAGAAATGAAGCCCTCCTTAATGATCATGTTTACAGAGCAAAATAGAACCTGGTTTGAAAAGATATTCTTGTCTAGTAAGTCAGCAGAATATTCATTTAATGCAAAAGTGCCACTATTGGTTTTTCATAAATCATAAAGCATTGTAAGTGTGAACACACAATATCTGTAAGAAAATATGCATACTTTATTTGTGGAAAAAATTATAACAAATTATGGCAGCAAATAATTTTAATATAAATGGCTTAACGGATGAGCAGGTAATTATTGCCAGGGGAAAGTATGGCTTTAATAAACTACAATACAAAAAAGAAAATGGTTTTCTAGATGCATTGAAGAGCTTGGCAAAAGAACCCATGTTAATTTTATTATTGGTAGCATCTTCCATATATTTTATTAGCGGAGATAGTGGGGATGGTATTTTTATGTTATCGGCCATCTTGTTGGTTTCGGCCATTTCTTTGTACCAAGATAGCAGAAGCAGAAATGCTTTAGAAAAATTAAAAGGCTTTACACAACCGCATTGTAAAGTAATTAGAAACGGAGCAGTACTAGAAATAAAAAGTGAAGATATTGTAGTAGGCGATAGTTTGATGGTGGAAGAAGGCACATCAATAGCGGCCGATGGACAGATCGTACATTCCAATGATTTTTCAGTAAACGAATCTATACTCACAGGTGAATCTTTTGCGGTAAGCAAAGACAAAAATGCAACAGATAACTTTATCTATCTCGGTACCAGTGTGGCTGGAGGTTTAGCCATTGCCACCATAACCGCCATTGGCAACGAAACCCGTTTAGGAAAAATAGGACAAAGTTTAGAAGAAATACAGGAAGAAAAAACACCATTGGAGTTACAGATAAACAATTTTGTAAAAAAAATGGTGATTGCAGGTGCTGTCATTTTTTTAATTGTATGGGCAATAAATTATTTTCAATCTCACCAAGTACTGGATAGTTTACTAAAAGCACTTACGCTTGCCATGAGCATTTTGCCCGAAGAAATACCTGTAGCTTTTACCACTTTTATGGCGCTTGGCGCATGGCGATTAATGAAACTCGGCATTGTGGTAAAGCAAATGAAAACAGTAGAAACCCTTGGCAGTGCTACCGTTATTTGTACAGATAAAACCGGCACTATCACAGAAAACAAAATGAGCCTGGCAAAAATATTTGTGCTGGCAACTAATACTATTTCGTCGGCCGAAAATGTAGAATCAGACGAAGAGAAAGACGTAATAGCTACAGCAATGTGGGCAAGTGAACCGATTGCTTTTGACCCGATGGAGGTGGCTTTGCACAGCGCATATGAAAGTGTAATAGAAGTAGATGAACGACCTCAATATAAAATGATTCACGAATATCCGTTAAGTGGTAAGCCACCAATGATGACGCATATTTTTCAAAATAATGCAGCCAAAAGAATAATAGCTGCTAAAGGAGCGCCTGAGGCATTAATGAATATCTCTAATTTAGATGAGAAACAAAAACAAGAAATTGAAGAAGCTATAAAGACAATTACCAAAGATGGCTACAGAGTATTGGCAGTAGGCGAAGCTATTTTTGAAGGGGATAATTTTCTGCCTACCCAACAAGCATATAAATTTATTTTTAAAGGTATTGTTGGCTTTTACGATCCTCCAAAGGAAAATATTAATAAAGTTTTAGAAGCGTTTTATGCCGCCGGTATTACGGTAAAAATAATTACCGGCGATAATGCAGCAACCACCGCAGCCATTGCCAAACAAATTGCTTTTAAAGGATTTGAAAAAAGTATAAGTGGAGATGAGCTAATGCAACTGAGCGAAGCTGATTTAAAAATAGCTGTGGCGGATACAAATATTTTTACCAGAATGTTTCCTGATGCAAAATTAAAAATCATCAACGCCTTAAAAGCCAATAATGAAATAGTTGCCATGACGGGTGATGGCGTAAACGATGGCCCTGCATTAAAAGCCGCACATATAGGTATTGCCATGGGCAAAAAAGGAACGGAGATTGCCAAGCAAGCAGCATCGCTTATTCTAGCAGACGATGATTTATCAAAGATGGTAGATGCCGTGGCTATGGGTAGAAAGATTTATGCAAATCTTAAAAAAGCCATTCAGTATATTATTTCCATTCATATTCCCATTGTTCTAACTGTGTTTATCCCGTTGGCGTTGGGTTGGCTGTATCCAAATATCTTTTCGCCGGTACATATTATTTTTTTAGAATTAATTATGGGGCCAACCTGCTCCATCATTTATGAAAATGAACCCATGGAAAAAAATACAATGCAGCAAAGACCACGTCCGTTTACCAATACTTTTTTTAACTGGAAAGAATTATCTACAAGTGCGGTACAAGGTTTATTTATTACCGCAGGTACATTAACAGTGTACCAATATGCAGTACAACATAGTTACACTGAGGCGCTTACCCGTACGATGGTATTTACTGCTTTAATAACTGCCAATATCTTTTTAACTTTAGTAAACAGGTCTTTTTATTATTCCATTTTTGCCACCATGAAGTATAAAAACAATTTAGTGCCTATTATTATTAGCATAACAATTGCTATTACAGCGTTATTGGTTTATGTAAAACCACTGGCAGCATTTTTTAAGTTTGAGCAACTTAATTCAGCACAATTGTTGTTGAGTATTGGTACAGGTTTTTTGAGTGTAATTTGGTTTGAAGCAGTGAAGTGGAAAAAGCGCTTTACCGTTTCAAAAAAATAATAAAATAAAAGTTAATTATATGTCTAACAAATTTGCAGAAATAATTAAAAGCAACAAACCTACGCTGGTAGATTTTTTTGCGGAATGGTGTGGCCCATGTAAAATGATGAAACCAATTTTAGAAGAGCTAAAACAAAAACTAGGGGATGGAGTAACTATTCTAAAAATCGATATTGATAAAAGTCCGAAAGCTGCATCTGCTTATCAAATACAGGGCGTACCTACACTCATCCTTTTTAAAAATGGCGAAACAAAATGGCGCCAGTCAGGCGTTGTTACTGCTAAACAATTAATGCAGGTAATACAAGTTCATGCTTAATAAAATCTATTACTTTTAAAATATTAAATATGAAAGCGCTGTACATCACCATTATTGTAGTACTCAGCCTTGCACTGGTAATCTTCACTATCATCCATAATAATAAGGAGAAGAAAAAATTTGAACGGCAAATAGATGATGATTATAAAAAGCCACGAGTCGATGATTGATATTGATATCTTTTTCCTAAGAGTGTAGCGGAACTTTTAAAACAGTAATACATTTTATTAATCTCAATTAGTTATGCTTTTTTCCTAAATTTAGTAATGCCCGCTGTAGAACAAAATAATTTTAACCAGTCATACCGTTACGAAGCCTTGTTCAACTACGCTTCTATGGGGATAGTGGTGGTAAACAGTCAGGGCATTATTCTTTCTGTAAATCCCTTTGCCCTCAATCTTTTCTGCTATTCAATTGATGAAATTATTGATAAGCCAATTGAAATACTTATTCCAAAAAGGTTTCACCACAGGCATGTAGATCATAAAGAGCAGTATACACAAAGTCCCAAAAGTAGACCAATGGGTTTGGGTATGGGTTTATTTGGAGTTAAAAAAGATGGGAATGAATTTGCAGTAGAAGTAAGCCTTGGCACCTATGAAAAAGATGGCGATAAAAATGTGATAGCATTTATTAGTGACACCTCTGTTAGAAAAAATGCAGAAGCAGAAATCATTAAATTAAACGATGAATTGGAGGCTACTGTTGAACAGAGAACCAAAGAACTTACAGATGCCATGCACCAGCTGGAAAAATCTAAAGAAGAACTTTCAAAATCGCTGGCTAAAGAAAAAGAACTAAGTGAATTGAAATCACGGTTTGTATCAATGGCATCTCACGAGTTTCGCACACCACTAAGCACAGTGCTGTCGTCTTCTTACCTAATTGAAAAATATGTAAAGGCAGAAGAACAACCTAAAAGAGAAAGGCATTTACAACGAATTGTATCTTCTGTAAATATGCTTACAGATATTTTAAATGATTTTTTAAGTGTAGGTAAAATAGAAGAAGGAAAGATACCGGTAAGGATTTCTTATTTCAATATTAGAGCCCATATAGGAGCTGTTATAGAAGAAATAAAAAATAATTTGAAGCCTAACCAGCAAATAAAATACAAGCATGAAGGCGAAACAGAAGTGGAATTGGATACATCCTTAATGAAACACATTATTATGAACCTGGTATCTAATGCGAGTAAATTTTCGGCTGAAGGAAGTATTATTGAAATTGAAACAATTGGAACAGAACAACAATTAATACTTCGTGTAAAAGACAATGGTATTGGAATTTCAAAAGAAGACCAGCATCATTTATGGGAACGTTTTTTTAGAGGGACCAATGTAGCAAACATACAGGGTACAGGACTAGGACTTCATATTATTGCAAAGTATGCCGAGTTAATGAATGGTACTACGGCCTGCAACAGCGAGCTGGAAAAAGGCACAGAATTTATATTGACTTTTAATAAGAAGTAAAGTACTTGTTCGCATTGGCTTAAATAAAAAAGATAAAATATGAAAAAGATTTTACTTATAGAAGACAATAACGACATAAGGGAAAACACTGCCGAAATTCTTGGCCTTGCAAACTATGAAGTAATAACTGCAGCAAATGGAAAAATTGGCGTGGAGCTGGCTTTGCAGGTAGTACCTGATTTAATTGTGTGCGATATTATGATGCCTGTGCTGGATGGTTATGGCGTTTTACATGCCGTACAAAAAAACGATAACATAAAAAATACACCCTTTATTTTTCTCACTGCAAAAACGGAGAGAAACGATTTTAGAAAAGGAATGGATCACGGTGCGGATGACTACATTACAAAACCTTTTGATGGTACTGAACTATTAAATGCCATAGATAGCCGCTTTAAAAAAATAGATGCATTAAAGCAATATTTAAACCCGACAATAGAAGGCTTAACAGTATTGCTGCAATCATCGTATGGCAAAAATGATATGCGTTCTATTGCAGAAAACAGAAACATAAATAGGTATAAAAAGAAACAAGTTATTTATACTGAAGGTAACCACCCTAACAGGCTTTATTATGTTGTAGCAGGAAAAGTAAAGGCTTACAAAACGAATGATGATGGCAAAGAACTTGTGACAGAATTGTACAGCCCAGGTGATTTTTTTGGCTACATAGCCATGTTGGAAGAAACTGTTTACCATGACACAGCAGAAACCATGGAAGAAACAACTTTGTCTATTATACCCAAAGAAGATTTTGATGAGCTGTTGAATAATAACCCACAGGTAGCTAAAAAATTTATACAACTTTTG
Organism: Chitinophagales bacterium; assembly: GCA_038227505.1. Lineage (GTDB taxonomy): Bacteria > Bacteroidota > Bacteroidia > Chitinophagales > Chitinophagaceae > Ferruginibacter. Next base: position 155 of record JBBRPX010000044.1, on the reverse strand, counting down.
GCAAAAAATATTGCCGAAAAGGAAGAACAGTTACTAGGGCTTGCTTATAATTCGCTGCGCAAAAAAGTAGCGGAAGCATTGATGCTTTTACAAAAAAAATATAAGACGGAGACCACACAGGATTTTGAAATAAGCATAAGCAGAGAAAGCCTTGC
>JBBRPX010000043.1:0-19915 GCA_038227505.1 Chitinophagales bacterium | reverse complement strand
GACGAGCTTTTTTGTAGGCTTGTTTTAGAAATAAACCAGGCAGGCCTAAGCTGGACAACCATCTTACACAAAGAAAAAAACTTCAGAAAAGCATACGGCAATTTTAACATCAAAAAAATTGCAGCGTATAAAGATGCGGATGTTGAGCGACTTTTAAATGATGCAGGCATTATAAGAAACAGGTTAAAAGTGTTTGCCGCCATACACAATGCAAACGAAATTTTACAAATACAAAAAACATTCGGCTCCTTTAAAAACTGGTTGGATGATCATCATCCGTTAACGAAAATTGATTGGGTAAAATTATTTAAAACTAAATTTCGTTTTACCGGTGGTAAAATTGTAAATGAGTTTTTAATGAGTACAGGTTATTTGCAAGGTGCACATGATGAAAATTGCCCCATCTATAAAAAAATATTTTTACAAAATCCTGCATGGAAAAAAGTATAAAAAAGATTGTTGTTATCGGTCCTGAAAGTACAGGGAAAAGTTCTTTGTGTGTAGCACTTGCCGATCATTACAAAACAATTTGGGTAAAGGAGTTTGCCAGGGAATACTTGGAGACAAACGGAGCCAGTTACACATATGGAAATCTCTATGATATAGCATTGGGACAAACTAAAGCGGAAGATGATGGTATAAAAAAAATTACTTCTACACAAAATGCGGAGGTTCCAATTTTTATTGATACTGACCTGCATGTAATAAAAATTTGGAGTGAATTTGTTTTTAATAAATGCGATAACAGAATATTATCTGAAATAACAAAGCGGGAATATGATTTGTACCTGCTTTGTGATGTGGACCTGCCATGGGTAAAAGATAACCTGCGGGAATACCCTGATGTAAAAGTGAGACAAAAACTATTTCATTATTACAAAGAAGAAATGGCAGCACAAAAAACGCCATGGAAGGTTATAAGAGGAAACTACGAAGAACGTTTAGCCGATGCCTTAAAGTTTACGGATAAAATTTTGAAATAATTTTATTCATTTTATCTTTCCTTCTAATAATTGTACATTCAATAAAATAAATTACCTCCTTATAAATGGCGGCAACTGATTACCATAATTACAGCAAAGAACAATTGCTTGCATTGTTACAAAATGCAGATGCAAAAAAGCTTTATGGCCTGGTGTGGGAAGAAGATAAGGTACCTGAAAAAGTGGTGCAGGATTGCCTTGAGAAATTACCAATCTTAAAAGAAAAAAAAAGGAAAAGTATTAGGTTTGGTACAAATCTTCCTGAAAACATATTGGTTGAAGGAGACAACTACCATGCATTGAAAGTGCTGACTGAAACGCACAAAGCCGCTATAGATCTCATTTATATAGACCCTCCATACAATACGGGCAAGAAGGAAGATTTTATGTACAACGATAAATATGTTGACATAGATGATAGTTATCGCCACAGCAAATGGCTCTCCTTCATGCATAAAAGATTAACCCTCGCAGCAACTTTATTAAATAAAAAAGGGGCAATTTTTATATCTATAGACGATACTGAAATAGCACAGTTAAAAATCTTGTGCAATCAAATATTTGGAGAAGATAATTTTGTAGCACAGTTTATAAGAAAAAATAAAACGGGCTCAGGGCATGATAGTGCCCAGGTTGCGGTAGAGTTTGATTATATGCTGTGCTATGCAAAAAATAAAGCTACTTTAAAATTTGAAAAGGAAAAACTTGATGTAGAGAATGACACTAAATACAAAATGGAAGATGAACATGTTAAGCACAGAGGCAAGTATTATTTAAGAGATCTGGATTATAAGGGTTCTTATAGTCCATCGCTTGATTATGAACTAAAAATGCCAGATGGCAGCATAAGTTTGTCTGGCGGAAAAACAGGTAGGCCAAATACTTGGCGCTGGCGCAAGGAAAAAGTTGAGTGGGGAAAAGTAAATGATTTTATTGTATTTAAAAAAGGAAAAGATAAATGGAAGGCTTACATAAAGCAATACCAGTTTGTAGATAATGAAAACAACAGACGAGAAAGAAAACTACCCTACAGAGCTATAGTTGAATTTTTAAATGCCGAAGGAAGCAGGGAATTAAATAATGTAGTGGCACAAAATAACTTTCGATTTCCCAAACCGGTAGGGTTAATTCTTTTCTGCATAAAATTATTTGCTGATAAAAATATATCAGTCCTGGATTTTTTTGCAGGTTCAGGTACAGCTGGCCAGGCCGTGTTGCAAGCCAATGAAGCCGATAAGGGCAATAGAAAATTTATTTTATGTACAAACAACGAAAACAATATTTGTGAAACTGTTACTTATCCACGAATAAAAAATTTAATAAAAGGGTATATGGTTAATGGTAAAAAAATAAATGGAATAAAGGCTAATCTTCGTTATTACCAAACGGCTTTTAAATAAATGCAAATTTAATATTGATTACAAAACAAGACAGCATCTGTATAGCTTTAACTGATGATGAAATAAAATCAGTTATGGAGAAAGTAAGAACGCAACTTTTTATTTCTAAAAGAGATAATCTCCGCAACAGGCATGCGAACATACAATACGACTGTAATTTGAGAGGCTACATTGGCGAGTTTGCTATTACTAAATGGGCGAATGAACAGGGAATATTTTTTGATAAAATCAATTACCGAGCTGATGGTGAGCATATTGATGTAGATTTTTTATACAAAGGCATGGACATTGAATTAAAAACTTCTCTTGTGCCTGATACAGATTTTACGATTGAAAAGGCCATTGAAAACCGGGACATTAAACTAATAAAACGACAGGAGGGAATTAATAATTTAAAAGGCGATATTCATCTGCAAATTTTTTTTAACCAAAGAAGAATGGCAAAAGATGAGTGGCTTGCCAGTAGAATTATTAATATTGAAGAGGCAGGTATCGATGAATTGTTTGATAAAATGCTGGCACGTTGTTATAGAAATAGTATCTATTTTGTAGCATGGATTGACAAGTTCACATTAATTGAAAATATTAATAATTTACCTGATAAAGAAAAAACATGGTCTTTTAAAGACGCCCAAAGGCAGTTCTGGAATTGTAAGGTCATCAATTCAAAAAGGCCGGTAGATTTACCTCTTTTTTTAAAAAATATTTGTAAAATATAAAAAATGCAACCATAAGTATGATTGCATTTTTTATTTTAATAGTTGGGCAATTATCTTGCAAATATTTCCTGTAATTTTTCTTTACTTTCATTGCCAAGCGACAACGCATTGGAAATAAATGGACTAACATGTTCATCAAATAATTTTTTGCCTTTTTCTTTCATGGCAGTTTGCTCTTCCTCACTCATGTTGTTATATTTGTAAATAGCCCATGCGCCCAAACCTAATAATAATAAGGTTCCTGTGTTTGATATCTTCATTTTAATAATTTTTTAGTATGATTAGTGTAATATTAAAAACCATACCGAATTCATAAATCACGTGATTATTTTCTGAAAAAACTTACTTTATAAATTATCGTATTCATACAAAGGATCAAGTTTGTGCCCCGGCTCCATTTCACATACGGGTTTTATAATACCGTTACTTAGGCCGTATACCCAACCATGCAAATGCGGTCTTTGTTCCTGTTTCCAGGCTTTTTGTATAATGGAAGTTTTCGCAAGGTTAAATACCTGCTCGGTCACATTTATTTCAGTAAGTCTATTTACTCTTTCCTCCTCTGTCCCTAATCTATCAATCTCCTCTCTGTGCATGCGGTACACATCTTTTATATTTTTAAGCCAGTGGTTAATAATGCCGAAATGATGCTGGCCCATTGCTGCTTTTACGCCGCCGCAACCATAATGGCCACATACAATTACGTGCTTTACTTTTAAAACTTCAACAGCATATTGTAACACACTCAGCATATTTATATCTGTGTTCACTACAAGGTTGGCTATATTTCTATGTACAAATATTTCCCCAGGCTGTGTAGCAGTAATCTGGTTTGCAGGCACACGGCTATCGCTACAGCCTATCCACAAAAACTCCGGCGCCTGTTGTGCTTCTAATTCTTTAAAAAAAGAGGGATTGGTCAATTTCTGTTCCTCTGCCCATGCTTTATTTTCCAGTAATAATTTTTCGTAAGTGTGCATGCTGTTATTTTTTTAAAGTTAAATAATTGTTTTATTAAATGCTCGTTCCTAATGTGCTGAATCGTCTGGAATTGAAAAATTATTATCTACCAGCTTGTGAGATTCGTTGTACATGCTTTTATTTACAGTAACACTTATATTTTTCTCTGGAGCGTTTGTAATGAATTCATTTATGGTATCAATAATATCCTTATCAATAAATTCCGCTTTTGTAAGATCAAGTATTACAGAAGCATTTTGCGGAAGCTTTTCAAACAACTCTTTTAGGCTTGCCTTGCTAAAAAAAGAAACATCTTTTCTCAATCTTATAAGGTGATGGTTGTTCTCAGAAGTAGAGAAAATAGTTGTTCTAAAATTACTTCTAATAATATAAAAAATCCCCACGGCTATCCCTATTAAAACTCCTTTTAAAAGATCGGTAAGTACAATAGCAAGAATAGTAATAACAAAAGGCATAAACTGATCCCATCCCTTTTTAAAATAGTCTTTAAAAATAGAGATTTTTGCCAGCTTATAGCCTGTAAAAATAAGGATAGCAGCCAATGCAGCCTTAGGAATTAAGTTTAAAATACCCGGTAAAAACGCGACACAAATAAAAATTAATAGTCCGTGAAAAATAGTACTCATTGTTGTTTTTGCACCTGCATTTACATTGGCACTACTGCGTACAATAACGCTTGTAAGTGGCAAGCCACCCAACATTCCGCTAACTATATTACCACAGCCCTGTGCTACCAATTCTCTGTTTGGTGGTGAAAATCTTTTAAATGGATCAAGTTTATCAACAGCTTCTAAACCCAACAAGGTTTCTAAAGATGCAACCAATGCCAATGTAACAGCGGTTATCCAAACATCTTTGTTTGTAATAAAAGACCAGTTAGGTAAATGGAAAAATGATATAAATCCTTTTGTACTTTTTGCAATTGGAATATTTACCAGATCGGCTTGTTTAATGGTCAATACAAAAGGGATGTCGCTTAAATAATAATGCATGGCAATACCAACAATCACTACTACCAGGGGTCCGCTTAATAGCTGAAATATCTTTTTGCTTTTAATAAATTTTGTTTCGTAAAAAATTAGAATGGCTATACCTATTATGCCAATAAAAACAGCAAGAGGCGTTATCTGATTAAGCGAATTTATCAAAGCCGAAAAAGTGTTTTCACCCGATACCTGAATGAAGGTTTCATCTCCTTCAAAATTTTTATCGTACCCAATAAGATGCGGCAACTGTTTTAAAATAAGTATAATTCCAATGGCAGCAAGCATACCTTTAATAACGCTGTTAGGAATATAATCTCCAATAATGCCAAGCTTAAAAATACCCATCAATATTTGAAAGACACCTGCAATGACTACTGCTAAAAAAAATGCTTCAACAGCGGGGAGTTTTAAAACTGCTCCGGCTACAATGGCTGTCAATCCCGCTGCAGGTCCACTAACACTTAAATTACTTCCACTAATCATACCTACAACAATACCGCCAACGATACCACCAATAATACCCGAAAACTCATTAAGCCCACTGGCTACTGCTATGCCTAAACACAAAGGGATGGCCACTAAAAAAACGACAAGCGAAGAGGGCAGATCACTGCCGATATTCTTAAAATATTTTTGCATTAAAATTGGTATTGAAACTACTGTCTATACTGTAAACAGATGACTGTTGAAATTAATAAATGAAAGAGGTAATTAAAAAGTGCATTAAGCACATGGTGGCTGTATACTTAAATCAGCGAAGGGGTTTTTATAGAGCGCTGTATTTTCGTTGTAATAAACAGTGTTTGTAGCTATTATTGATCCAATATTATATTCAACACTAAAAAATTCTTTAGCGAAATCTTTGATCTCTTTTTTTTATAAGTTGTTACAAACATCGTCTTATACAAAACTGCTATAAAAAATTTACTTGCCCAGCTCCTTTACAGGTAGGCATTGAATGCAGATGATAACAAGAAAAAATATGGAGATTATTTTTTTCATTTAATGTGCAAATATAACCATCTAATGCTAGAGCGTGTTCGAAATGAAGAAATGTAAAAGTGAAAGTTTTACCCTTTTTAAAATGAGTATTTGCCCGGTTATAATTTTTTTTCCATCATTATATCAGCTCTTTCATAATGTATATCTGCCGGTAAGGGTACTTCTGTAAAGCCATATTTTTTATATAAATGAATGGCAGATGTTAATTTCGTATTTGAAAATAAACTGAGTTTAACAGCTTTTAAATTTGTAGCTTCTTGTATGCAGTGTTCCAATAAAAGCTTGCCAATGCCCAGGCCTTTGTATTTTTCCGTTACAGCCATTTTAGCAAGCTCATATTCTCCAATACCGGTTTTGATTAAAGAGGATGTGCCAACAATTTCATTGTGGTATTTCGCAAAATAAATATGGCCACCTTTATCTATTATGTACAATTGTGGATCAGACAATTGCTGTATGTCACCCGGCTCTAGATAAAAATATTTCTGCAGCCATTCATAATTAAGCGTTTTTATATGTTCCTTAAATTCTATAGCGTAAGGGACAATTATAATAGCTGCATGTGTCATTTTAAATATTCAATCCTCCGCAAACGCTAATGGTTTGCCCTGTTATGTAATTGCCCATATCGCTTGCAAGAAAAAGTGCAGTGTTTGCGATATCTTCTGCATATGCAAACCTGCCAAGAGGTATAGATGCTTTGTATTTTTCTGATGCTTCACCCTCTTTTAAATAACTCGTCATATCTGTTTCTACAAAGCCTGGTGCTATTGCATTGCAGCGTATGTTTCTGCTGCCTATTTCTTTTGCTATACTTTTTGTAAAACCAATTATACCCGCTTTACTTGCCGCATAACTGCTTTGCCCGGCATTGCCAATTTCGCCAATAATGCTACTCATATTTATGATGCTGCCACTGCGTGCTTTCATCATTGGTTTAATTACCTGTTTGGTAATGTTGAATACACTTTTTAAATTGATATTCATTACATCATCCCACTGCTCCGGCGTCATGCGAAGCAGTAAATTATCTTTTGATATGCCTGCATTGTTTACACAAATATCAATCTGCCCAAATTCTTTTACTACATCTGCAACAAATATTTCAGCTGCTGCATAATCTCCTGCATTTGTTTTATAACCTTTAGCCTTTACACCAAGTGCGGTAAGTTTTTCCGTTAATGCGTTTGCTTTTTCTGTACTGCTGTCGCTTACGTAAGTAAAAGCAATATTTGCGCCCTGTTCAGCAAATTTTACTGCAATGGCTTCGCCAATTCCTCTAGCAGCTCCTGTAATGATGGCGGTTTTATTTTCTAACAATTTCATTTTTCCTTTTTTGAATACCCGCAAATTTAATGGGAATGATTATTTCTGCCTAAATGGTTTTTCCTTAAACAGCGTACATGTTATTTTAAATATTTATCAAACCATTTAATGTAACGTTCAAAGCGATCTACCTGATATGATGGTTTTGAGATACCGTGAAACTGTCCCGGATAAACAACCAACTGTGTTGGAATATTTAAAGAGCGCAAGGCCTGGTACATTTGTTCAGATCCTGCTGATGGTACATTAAAATCTTTTTCGCCTGCCATGAATAATGTAGGTGTTTTAATTTTATCGGCATTAAAGAATGCATAGGAAATGTCTATCCATTTTTTAGGATTTTTCCAAGGTGCGCCAAGTTCCGTTTCATATTGCGATACATACTGATCTACACCGTACATACTAAATTGCAAGGCACTGCCTGCACCGCTTGCGGCCGCTTTAAATCTTGTTGTGCTTGCAATAGTATAGTCTGTAAGTATACCACCATAACTCCAACCGCCAATACCCATATTATTTTCATCTGCCACACCGGTTTTTACGAGGTAGTCTGCAGCGCCCAATAAATCCATCACTTCTTTGTTGCCCCAATCAGCATAAATGGCTTTGGTAAATTCTATTCCTTTTCCACTACTGCCTCTGTAATTAACACCCGCTACCGCATAACCTGCAGCGGCGAGCATTTGGCGGCTCAGGTCAAAACCATAATCATCCTGACCTACGGGGCCACCATGTATAAAAATAATTGTTGGTAGTTTTTTACCTTCCACTGCATTTACAGGGCGATATAATATTCCTGATATTTTTGTTCCGTCTTTACTAACGGATGTAAAACCTTCCGCTTTTGAAAACTGAATTTGATTGGTAACAGAGTCTTGTACATGTGTAAGTCGTCGAATTTGTTTGTTTTCTATAACATACAATTCACCGGGCAGTTGCGGCTCACTTAAAATTGTTGCAATTGTATTTGCAGCAGGGTTTAATTGTATGTCTGAAAAACTTCTTTCGTCTCCTACAACTGTTGACAAAATATTTGTTGCGAGCGAAACATTGCCAACATATTGCTTTCTATCATCTGTTACCAAACAGATAATATTTTTACCATCATTAGCCCATTGTAAATCGCTTACATTTCTGTCAACCGAACCTGCCAAAGACCTGATTGCTCCGGTTGCAGGCGTAACAAGAGAAATACCATTTTGACCATACATGGTAAAATTAAGATTGCTCGAAGTACTCGTGTAGGCTATGGTTTCACCATCCGGACTCCATTTTGGATTCTTGTCAGAACCTGGCCAATCTGTTAGTTTTTTTATAGTAGCATTCTTCTCCGCATTTATCAAACAAATATCTTCGTTGTCATTTCTATCAGGGTCTACAGAACGGTTGCTTACAAAAGCAAGTTGCCTGCCATTGGGGCTCCATTGTGGGGAGGTTTCATTAAAATTCCCTTTGGTAAGTGTGTCCATTTTTTTGCTGTCCATATCAAAAATATACAAGTGGCTAAAACGGTTTTCAATCCAACCATCTCTGTCCTGTTTAAAATGGTAACGATCCATCACATATGGTAACCTCGTTTTGGTTTTTGCGGTATCAGTAAAGTCCTGATCTAGGATGCTCATTGCAATTTTTTTACCATCGGGGCTCCAGGTATATTCTCCTACATCACCTTTTATGTCTGTCAATTTTTTTGCCTCACCACCCCTTCTGTCCATTAGCCATATCTGTGACTGCTTATCTGCATTTCTTGATGCGATAAAGGAAAGGTATTTGCCATCAGGGCTCCACCTTGGGCTTGATTCTCCGTCTTCGGTATTGGTCATTTGAAGATTTTCTTTCCCATCCATACTAATCATCCAAATGTCGCTGTTGCGTTTATCTTTCGCAGCATCAACTGCACTTAAAACATAAGCCACCCATTTTCCATCCGGCGATACCTGAGGGTCAGCAATGTTTTTTATTTTATAAACATCTGTTGGTACAAGTGATCTTTTGGTGTTGTTCTGCGCAAATGAATTGCATACAAAAACAAGCATAAAAATTAAGAATTGAAGTAATCTCATGTAGTGTTGGTTTTAAAATTTATCTGTAAAAATAATTGTTTTGTAAGATATTTTTAATGTGATGAGTGTATTTCAACAAACAGTTATTATTTTAATGCAAGTATTTCATCCACAATTTTTCGTTCGTTGCTTAGCCTTGGCACTTTGTGCTGACCGCCTACTTTACCTTTTGTGCGGAGCCACGCCGTAAATGTTCCTGGCTTCAAAGCATGAACGACCGGCATACGGAGTGCAATATTCTTGTAGCGTTTTGCTTCGTAATCGCTGTTAACTGCTTTTAGTGCTGCATCCATTTCTTTGGTAAAAACAGCAAGGTTTTCAGGAGCTTTATCAAACTCAATTAACCACTCATGTGCGCCATTGCTGTTGGCAGTAAAGTGAATGGGGGCAGCAGTATAATCTTTTACAATGGCATTTGTTTTATTTGCTGCTGCTGCAATGGCGTGGTCAGCATTGTCTACAATGACCTCTTCACCAAAAGCATTCATATAATGTTTTAACCTGCCGGTAATTTTTATTCTATAGGGATTAAGAGAAGTAAACTCAACCGTATCGCCCATAACATAGCGCCACAAACCACCGGTAGTGCTAATGACAATTGCATAATTTTTATTTAACTGCACAGCCTTTAATCCCATGGTTTTTGGGTGGCTTTTTTTATATTCTTCCAGCGGCATAAATTCATAAAAAATACCATGCTCTGTAAACAGCAACATGCCATCTGCATCCGGTTTTTCCTGCCCGGCAATAAAGCCCTCACTTGCATTGTATATTTCTAAATAATTAATTGGTTTGCCAATGATCGCTTCAAATTGATGGCGGTAGGGTATAAAAGATACGCCACCGTTTATATACAATTCCAGGTTGGGCCATACTTCTTTAATTGTCTGCTTTTGTGTAATTTCCAATATTCGTTTTAATAAAAGCAATGTCCAGGTAGGCACACCCGCAAGCATGGTTACATTTTCAACAGAAGTTGCCTGCGCCAGTTGTTCAATTTTATTTTCCCATTCATCCAGCAGGGCAATGCTCAATTCCGGTGTGCGCAGCCACTGTCCCCAAAAAGGAGAATTCTGCATTAACACTGCACTTAAATCACCACATTGTATGTCTTCACTCAATTGACTTATCTGGTGAGAGCCGCCAACAACAAGGCTTTTACCCGTTAAAAGATTGCTGGATGGAAAGTTGTTATAGTATTTTGTAAGTACATCTTTGCTCGCTTTAAAATGATTTTCCTTCAGGCTTTCTTCACTTACAGGAATAAACTTGCTTTTATCATTTGATGTGCCACTGCTTTTTGCAAACCAATTCACAGGAGTATTCCACAATACATTTTCCTCCCCTTTCATCATCCGCTCAATATATGGGCTCATTTGCTCATAATCTGATAGGGGAACACGCTGTTTAAATTCTTTAACGGTAAACATTTTGGCAAAATTATACTGCTTGCCAAACACGGTGTATTGTGCATCTGTAATCAGCGACTGCAGAACTTCCCTCTGTGCCGCAGCCGGATGATTTTTCCAGTTGTGTATACGGTTATAGCGCAACCTTGCAAGAAATGATATTGACTTTGAGAGCAAATTCATTGAGTGGCAAGATAAAAGATTTAATCAGTAATTAAATTATTTGTACGAACACTGCGCCTACTGTTTTCTTCCAGCCACTACAATGGTATTTTTAAACTTCTTGGTTTTGCCCTTAAGGTTAAATATCTCTGTATAAATAATATAAATACCAACAGGCAGTTTTTGCATTTTTTCTCCAAGCCCATCCCAGCGGTAATAACCTTTAATGCCGCTTAAAGCATTACGTTCTAAATATCTCACCGTTCTGCCTGCTGCATCAAATATGGTAATATTGGCAACATAACCTGGCTCCGGAAAGCTATACTGTATGGTAGCAAAATCATCTATCCCATCGTTATCAGGACTAACAATCGCAGGTGTAATGGTAATATCTCCCTGCACGTCTAAATCAATTCTGTTTTGAGAATTTTTGTAAGTAGGTGTGCCGTAACCTACGCTGGATGCAGCGCTATGGAAATTACTTTGCACGCTTGCTGCATCAGGATTTATTCTTTCCAGCGCTACATCTTCTTCGTTGCTTATTAATGCGAAGTGCCACTTGGCGCTGTATTTTACCTGATCAATTACAATACCCTGTTCATTTAATAAAATTACGTTGCCTTCATCATCATTAAAGGATGGAGCTGTTTTTATTTGCAAAAATGCATTTGCGTCGTTGGCAACGTGGTCTCTTTTTACAAGTGCCGGATCTTCTGTTATAACAATATAATCTCCCGGGAAAAATAAATAATCTTCCGTTAAAAATTGTACAATACTTGAAATAGCGCCTGCAGTATTTCTGTTAGCGAGGTAAGCATTTTTAAGGTTTAGTATTTTTTTACTGCGGTTGTAAAACTCTACATAATCTGTTCCATTTGGTTTAGGGTTGAACAGTATTTCGTTTACAACAATATCAAAACTATCTATTCGTACTGTTAAACCAACTCTTGCAGTTTTAAGACTTCCTATTGTGTTGCCAGCACAATCAGTTACTGTATTTGCAGTAACGGTATAAATTTTATTGGCAGTAAGCGGGGTAGAAAGTGTAAGTGAAACCCTGTCAAACGAAACAGATAATGGTAATGCATTTATAATGGTAATTCCATCGCTTATGCTGTAACTTGCTGCAGTGGCCGCATTGGTGCTATCAACCGGTTCATCAAACACCAAAGTAATATGTGTAGGATCTGGCGCATAGGCACGTAATAATTTTGGAGAAACTACATCCGGATTTAGCGCATCAACACTGTTTTTTGCTGCAGGTGAGCCGCCTCTTACGTCAGTACTTGCCTTCCAGTTATTAATGCCGGTGCAAGGGTTTTTGGTATCAATCATTTCTAACGTCCAGCCACCATCTTTTTTTAATTCGTTTTTATACCATGCATCGTTATAAGTTACGGAATGTATAATGGTACCTTGCGGTGAACGCAAATAAATTTTATCTGCATCGTTGTTTAAAGATGGAAAACTTGTTACGGAAATAGCAGGGCCATAAACACTCATTGCTGCTACAGCACTGCCTGTGCAAACAATTACATAACCGCCTGCGGGTAATATATATGATGGCATCGAACCACTTTCACCTGTAGCTTTACCAAGCTTCCAGTTGAGTAAATTGATGGAGGATGAAGAAGTATTTTTAAGTTCCAGCCATTCGTTGGTGGGCAATGCAACCACAGGCGTGGGGTCAGCCATCAGCTCATCTATAACAACATCGTATTGTAATGGAACAAAGTAACTAAACGTGGCTGTGCCATTGGTTAAGGTATTGTTTGATAAATCTTTTACACCATTAACAGTAATGGTAAGATTGGTACGTGCAGGAATATTTGTTACAAAAGTTAAGTGCTCCAATGCAGTATTGCCCGCATCTCTTACAGCCGTTGAAGGCGAACCAACGTTATTGCTTACTACATAATTTGAAGCAGTCTGGCTGCTAACTATATCTAGAGGTTCATTAAATAAAATATCTACAGATGTTGCTGATAAAGCAGTAACAGCTGTAATGGCCGGCGGCGTAACATCAGGTACAAAAGGCTGTACAACAATATCATCAAAAAAGTGATGCTGGAAAAAAGAGGCAGTGCTTTGCTTTACCAGTACGCCAAAAAATGCGGAACTGTTATAGGTATTATCGGTTACTGTGCCTTCGGTAAAATAATTGGTGCCGCTGCCTGTAATGTCTCGTAACAAGGTCCAAAGGTTAGCAGCGTTGCGTACCACCCTTATTTTTAAAATGTTGTTACTTGTATTTAAAATACCATCTACGCCATCAATAATTTTAGTAATCGTACCGGTTGCATCTTTTTTATACAGGCAAATTTCATCTAGGGTATTGCCAATTCTAACAAAATACCCTGTAGTTGTTACCTGCGATAAATCACTTGCAGAGGCGGTTAAAAATACATCTACAAAGTTTGCGCCTGATGGATTAAAAGAAATGTTACAATAAAAATCCCACTGCGCAGTAGTTGCCAAAGTGCTCGCAGTACTTAAATAAAAAGTACTGTTTGCTACGGTGTTGTTGCTTTGTAATTGAAAAGCGGGGTTCACAATCCAATCTGCTGTGTTACCTATCCATATTGGATTTACGGTAAAATTACCATCCGTAAAGTCATCTTTTATCTGAGCCTGTGTGATATTAAATACACTCATTATTACAAGACAAAGTATTAGTTTTCTCATGCTGTTAACGTTGGATGATGAAGATAGGAAATTTGGACTTTATTTAAAACAGTGTTAGGGGAAATTTAATAATGGCGCATTATTGAAAAGACTAATTTTATTTTATGGAAATTGTTATAACACTCATTTTTATCGCAGCAATAATATATACGGTTCGTTTTTTATCAGCCAATAAAAAATTAGTTATAAAGCAGCCGGTTGTTGCAAATGAGAAAGATGTGGCAGCTATTTTATTTTACCAAAAATTAAGTTCTGGAAATAAGACTAAATTCCTGAAGAAGGTAAATACCTTTTTACAAACTGTGGTAATAACCGCCGTAAATACAATTATTACTGATAAAGATAAAATATTGGTGGCTGTAAGTGCCGTTATTCCTATGTTTTCATTTGAAGGATGGGAGTACCCACACCTCGACGAAGTACTGCTTTATAACGATCATTTTAACATGGGCTTTGAAACGGAAGGCAACGAAGACAGAAATATAATGGGACTTGTAGGTACGGGCGTTTACAAAAATAAAATGCTGCTGAGTAAACCTGCACTTGAGGAAGGTTTTAATAATAACACAGATAAAAACAATACTGCCATACATGAGTTTGTACACCTTATAGATGCGGCAGATGGTGATACAGACGGCGTTCCACAGATTTTAATGGATAAAAAATATGTACTGCCATGGATGAACCTCATACATGACGAAATGGAAAAAATGAAAGACAACCAATCAGATATCAACCCTTACGGCTATACCAACAAGAGTGAATTTTTTGCAGTAGCTGCAGAATACTTTTTTGAGAGACCTGATCTTTTTGAAGAGAAGCATCCTGACATGTACAAGATGATGCAGCAGATTTTTAAGACAAAATAATAAATACCATTAAATAGTTTAATTGAATTCGGCAGTTTATTATTTTCTTTGCAGCAAATAAAAAAGATATGAAAGTTGCGGTTGTAGGGGCTACAGGCCTGGTAGGTTCAAAAATGTTGCAGGTGTTGGCGGAGCGAAATTTTCCGGTAACGGAGTTAATTCCCGTTGCCTCTGAAAGATCTGTTGGAAAAGAAATTATTTACAATGGTAAACAGTATACAATTGTAAGCATGCAGGATGCTATAGCTGCAAAACCTGCACTGGCTTTATTTTCCGCCGGTGGCGATACGTCTCTGGAATGGGCGCCACAATTTGCTGCAGCAGGTATAACCGTAGTTGACAACAGCAGCGCATGGCGCATGGGTACTGATAAAAAACTGGTAGTGCCCGAAGTAAATGCGGATGCATTGACAGCAGCAGATAAGATCATTGCAAACCCCAACTGTTCTACCATACAAATGGTAGTGGTCTTAAAACCCCTGCACGACAAATACAAAATAAAAAGGGTGGTGGTAAGTACTTACCAAAGTGTTACAGGCACAGGAGTAAAAGCAGTAACGCAGCTAATGAATGAGCGGCAGGGCATTGAGGGAGAAATGGCTTATAAATATCCGATTGATATGAATGCCATACCACACATTGATTCATTTTTAGAAAATGGCTACACCAAAGAAGAAATGAAAATGGTTAAAGAAACCGTGAAAATAATGGGTGATGAAAATATAAAAGTAACGGCAACCTGCGTGCGCATACCAACTGTTGGTGGGCACAGCGAAAGCGTAAACATTGAGTTTGAAAATGACTTTGATCTTGCAGAAGTAAAACAACTTTTAGCCTCATCGCCGGGGATTATTTTAAAGAACGACAACGAAAATTTTATTTACCCAATGCCATTAACGGCGCATGATAAGGACGAAACATTTGTGGGCAGAATAAGAAGAGATGAAACGCAGGCTAATACCCTTAACTGCTGGATAGTGAGCGATAACCTGCGCAAAGGTGCTGCTACGAATGCGGTGCAGATAGCGGAGGAGTTATTGAAGAAAGGACTTTTATAGTATTATGGAATTAGGAATTTGTAATTGGCTTTTGCACTCTAAGTTAATAGATAGTCAACTTATACATGTAGTTTTTGAATTAAAACAACTTCTTTCCTAATTCCCAATTATAAATTCCCGCAACTACCCAATCGTCCAGGTTTCTCTGCCTTTAAGAAGTTTGTCTAAATTACCCGGGCCGTTTTTAGCTAAAGCTTCTTCCATTTGCATGGTCATAACATCTTCGTAGCAGGCACGGTCGGTTTCAAAGAAAACACCAAATGGACGCGGTAAATGCCCTTGCAATGCAGGGTCATCAAACATGCGAATTAATATCTGTGCCTTGTAAAAATCTTTTTCATCGTGCACCCACAAATCATCGTGACTTGCGCCTTCTTCTAAGTTAACTATTACAGGTTTAAACCCATCGAGTTTTATTCCTTTGTTTTGATTGACACCAAATACCAATGGTTTGTCCTGTTCTAAAAAGAGCGCTTCTTCAGGCTTGCTGCTTTTCTCGGTAAATATTTCGAAAGCACCATCGTTGAAGATATTACAGTTCTGATATATCTCTAAAAAGGAAGAACCTTTATGTGCGGCAGAGCGAAGAAGCATTGCCTGAAGATGTTTTGGATCTCTATCCATACTACGGGCAATAAAACTCGCATCTGCACCCATTGCTAATGCCAACGGATTAAATGGATGATCGATGCTGCCCATCGGGGTACTTTTTGTTATTTTCTTCTCTTCTGATGTAGGAGAGTACTGGCCTTTTGTGAGACCGTATATCTGGTTATTAAAAAGTAAAATGTTTACATCAAAATTGCGGCGAAGTAAATGAATGGTATGGTTACCACCAATGCTCAATGCATCGCCATCGCCGGTTACTATCCATACACTCAACTCAGGCCTTGCAGCTTTGAGCCCACTTGCCACCGCAGTTGCACGACCATGAATGCTGTGCATGCCGTATGTATTCATGTAATAAGGGAAACGACTGCTGCAGCCAATGCCACTAACAATTACAATGTTTTCTTTTGGTATGCCAAGTGTTGGCATTACTTTTTGTACTTGTGCTAATATAGAATAGTCGCCACAGCCAGGGCACCACCTCACTTCCTGATCGGTAGCAAAATCTTTGGCGGTAAGCATTGGTTTTTCAGTAGTTAATATTTCTGCCATGATGATGTTTGAACTGCAAATTTACAACAATTACAAGGTTTTGCTGCTGCCAAAATAATGAGAAAGGTTTAGCTGGCTGCGCAGATAGGAAAATTATTTTAAGTACCTATATTACGACAATGTAAAAACAAATAAACGGTTATTAAAAAGCCGTCGACAAAAAAGCCGACGGCAGTGGTCATTCAACCTAAAATCAATGTTTTTGAATACCTCGGTTATTACATAGTAACCGTAGGTATACATGATTTATTTCTAGACATTTATACCTCCTTTTTCTTTGGTGAATTATAATTCAAATTTACGAAAGAAGTTTACATGAACAAAAAGCTGGAATAATTTTTATAAAAATTTACCGAAAAAGTAAGAGACTCTGTTAGGAGTTTCACTAAGTATGATGGGGCAGAGGATGATTGGAAGTAAAAGCAGAGTATTTAATTGCCCCACCTACACTAAAATGCGATGCCTGTAATGTCTCCACACATTTTCATAAATTCTTCCTGTATTAGTACATCATCAGCTTCGGCATTTGATTGCACTGCTTTTTTATGATAAAAAAGCCTTCCGCTTACTTTAGTTTTCTCCTCATTGCTTACGGCAAGCCAAACCTGTGTTTCGTATCCCTTTTGCAAATCGTCAGGAGCGCTGGCACCACCCATCTTTGTAGGGACCCAACCCGGAGTAACTGCATTTGCATATATGCTTGACCATTTTCGTGCAACTGCCTTGCAAAGTAGCAACACATGCAGCTTTGTGTCTGAATAGTTAATATGACTAATGTCTGTTTTAAGACTTGCCAATTTTGAACTGCCGCCATTGTGCATATCAGAACTCAAATAAATTAGTCTTTGAGGTTTAGGTATTAGAGCGGTTAAAATATAAGGTGCTAGTGTGTTTACAGCAAATAGTTGTTCAGGTGAAGTGTTGTATACACCCGCATTGTGGATAATTGCATCGAACCTTCCTAACGCATTTACTTTAGCAGCCAATTGTATGGTCTCGTCTATGCTTGAAAGGTCACCTGTTACAACAGTTTCTGCACCGGGTAATTGGGTTAATGCTTCTTTGCCCCTCATTTCATTACGTGCATGTAGCACCACCTCGTGCCGCTGTTTAATTAGTTCCTTTGCTGCCAATTGTCCAAGACCATCCGCCGAGCCGGTTATGAATATTTTTGCCATATAATTTCTATCTTTTTATCAAAAATATTAATTCATTATTTAATGGGATATAACCAATATTAATTTTTGTGGGCGTAAAATCTTGATCATAGCGTACGCTACGTATTATACGCACCGGGGCGAAGTAAAATCTTCTTGCAAAATCTATGCTGTGGCATTTATCGAACTAACTTCATTGTAAAAACGCTCTATTATGGTTGCTTTTGTTTGCTTGTTTTACCCGATAAATAATTACTTTGCTCAATGGTGGAAAGTAACTTTACTTTACCTTCTTTGAAGGAATTGTCATAATTGAATACTGAGATAGTGGTGTCAGAAATTTCATAATTTTCATAATCCTGAAAAATAACACCATCTACTTTTTCTCTTTTTATAGCTTTTCTAAATCGAGGGCCACCATTTGAGTAAGCTATATAATCCATTGTATGCTCAGCCTTGGCAATCCAGTAACAAAAAACATCTTTGTAATCTTTTCCGCCGCCTGTTTCATTAAATGAAACCGCAATTTTATCATATTTCTTGTTATCAATAATTGTTTCACCGAGGTATTTGAGGTTGGCCGCCGGCTCTTTTAATTTGTAAGGCAATAAAGCAAAATAGGCCACAGAATTTAATCCTTCTCTGTATTTGTCACAATTCTTTTGCGTTAATTTTTCCTTTAATCCGTTTACTTCCCTGGTAAAAGAATCATTAGTGAACATATCATGTATTTCATAATTTAATGAATCTTTTGAAGTGCGTTCATATAGAAAAATACCTGCTTTCTGTTTTAGGTGTATCCTGAATTTGCGGAAGTTGAAGGAAACATCCATATCGTTGTAATTTTTACCGCCATGTACTTCAATGCATTGGTTAACAATTTGACTCGCTCTTTCATCATCCTGTTTTTTTTGAACACAGGCAGCTGCGGCAAGTATTAACAAGGTAATCAGGTGTTTTAGCATTGTGCTTTTGGATAAAGATAATAAGGATACGTGAAGCATTTTTAGAATTTCTATAAACCACAATATGAAACTTGTCTTAAGACTTATGTGTTAAGGTAAAAGCCATCTTTGGTGATGTACTACGTCATGGATAGTGGCACACGAAATAAAACTCGCTCCTGCCTTAGTTCGTAGCACACGAAACAAACCTCGCTACACACTTGGCTAAAATTGAGTATTTTGTAATATGCAACAGATACTTCGCAAATCATATAACACCACAAATAAAATATATTTCTTTACAGCCACTATACACAAGTGGTTGCCATTGCTTGCAGAAGACAATAACCAACAACTTATTATCGACTATTTAAAGAAGTTGTGTAGTGAGAAATTTATTACATTATATGGATTTGTAATAGTGCCCAATCATTTACATTTAACCTGCCTGCCGGTAGGCAAGTCTGGCGGCAAGATAAATTGAACGGAAGAGAGACACCTCAAGGAAGTTTCTTAAAATATACTGCACATGAATTTTTAAAGAAGCTAAAGATTGACGGACGTTCTAAGCATTACGAAGTAAATGCAGCAAATAAGAAACATGAACTTTGGCAAAGAGATTCGCTGAGTGTTGAAATTTATAGCCGGGGAGTGGCTATGCAAAAGTTACAATACATACATTTTAATCCTGTAAGTGGGCAAATGGAAACTTTCTAAAGATGATCTTGATTATCAATATTCATCGGCACGTTTCTATGAAATAGGAGTAGATGATTTCGGTTTTTAATCAACTTGTTTCAGGTTTTTGATGGGGACTAATGAGGATGTTTCGTGTATTTTAAACCCATGTGGAATACTCTTTATTGGTTGGTCGGCTGGTCAGAGACCAAGCCTCGGCGTGCTATCATTTGTGGGGTGGGCACCAACGGAGGCGAAAGAATTTTAAAATTAATTTGTTGCGCAATACACGTTACGATGGTAACAGCCACTACGCTTGTCAAGCCCTTAGT
>JBBRPX010000042.1:0-20229 GCA_038227505.1 Chitinophagales bacterium | reverse complement strand
CTTCACAGGGTTCAAACCCCTCGAAGGTTTAATCTATAGAAATAATTTAAAAAAAAAACTAGCAGATTTGCTTATGACATTTAAAAATTAAGAAAATAGCTTCTGGATATCAGGAGTCTTTCTTTATTACAAATTATATTTTTTTACTTAGATAAGCCTGCAATAAAATTAACAGTAAGCGCCACAACGAAGGTGTTTAAGATAAATGAAATGAGCCCGTGCAGCAGCACCACCCTTCTTATTATTTTATCAGTTACTACTACATCAGATACCTGAAACGTCATCCCTATTACAAAAGAAAAATAAGCAAAATCTAAATAATCAGGATTGTCATCCGAAGGAAAATTTATTCCTTGCCTGTTTTCTTTAATCCCAGTTTTATCATCATCATAAAACAAATGGGCATAGTGAAAAGTAAGAATAGTATGTACGAGTACCCACGAAAGCAAAACGGAAAAAAAACTAACCGACACTTTAAAAATTTCATTTTGCTGATCTTTACCGGAAGATACAACAAGAAGAAGAACCGTTACCATTGCAGCAAAACAGGCGATAACAGTAAAAAACATTACAAATATTCTGCTGCCATCTTCTTCCTTTGCCAGCTTTTTTATTTGTTCAATCCTCCTTGAAAACATAACTGTCCATGATGTGATTACATAACTGAGTGCAAATGCACACCAGCTAGAAATAATAATAAAAAGTGTATCGTGCAAAATGTTTTTTATAAAAAACCACACAACTGCTGCAAAAACCACACTTAGTGATATTCTTTGTAAAGGTTGCATGCGCAACAACAAATTACTACCTGTTTTTAAATCACTCATTTTCTTATTTTTTATTGAAGTTAAAATTTATTGTTTCATAAATTCTAATAAATAAACTTATAGCTTAGTTTTTTATCTTTGGCAAAACAGCAAAGTGGAACTAAATAACAAAAAAGCTTATTACGAATATTTTTTTGAAGCGACATACACAGCAGGGATTGTATTACAGGGTACTGAAATAAAATCTTTAAGAACCGGCAAGGCAAGTTTTAATGATAGCTATTGCATTTTTGACAGAGGCGAACTATATGTAAAAAGTCTCCACATATCTGAGTATGCATTTGGTACTTATGCCAACCACGAGCCGCTACAGGAACGTAAACTTTTGCTCAACAAAAAAGAGCTTAAAAAATTGGAAGAAAAAAGCAAAGAAAAGGGTTATAGTATTATCCCGCTCAAGATTTTTATAAATGAGAAAGGACTTGCAAAAATGGATATTGGCCTTGGCAAAGGCAAAAAACACTTTGACAAAAGAGAAACAATTAAAACGAGGGAAAACGACAGAGATTTAAAAAGGGATTATGGGCTGTAATAAACTTCAAGATATGAGACACAAGATTTGAGTCAAAATATTAAAGACAAAAGAAAAAGCTGGACAAATCGTGATTTATGTGCTGATGGGAAATAGCGGAAGACTCCTAGCCATTTCCTAGTTACCAATTCCAAATTTCAAATTTCCTCTACCCACTTTCCAATCCCTACTTGCCACTCACCCCCTAGCACTCACTTAAACTGATAGGGATATTAGCTGCCAGCCCACCATCGGCAGTTTCTTTGTATTTGCTATTCATATCTAAAGCAGTATCCCACATTGTTTTTATAACGCCATCCAAACTAACTTTTGCAAAATCGGGTGTACTCTGCAATGCAAGCTGGCAAGCAGTTATAGCTTTAATTGCACCCATTGTATTTCTTTCTATACATGGAATTTGTACCAATCCACCAATCGGGTCACACGTCATACCAAGGTGATGTTCCATTGCTATTTCGGCAGCCATCAAAACCTGCCGCTGAGTACCACCAAGACTTTCAGTAAGTGCTGCAGCTGCCATAGCGCTACTCACACCAATCTCTGCCTGGCACCCTCCCATTGCCGCAGAAATGGTTGCACCTTTTTTAAAAATACTTCCAATTTCAGAGGCCGTCAATAAGAATTTTATAATTTTATCGTCGTCATTTCCATCACAAAAAATAATAAAATATTGTAGCACTGCGGGTATAACTCCTGCTGCCCCATTTGTAGGTGCTGTTACCACCCTACCAAAAGATGCATTTTCTTCATTTACAGCAAGTGCAAAGCAACTTACCCAATCTAATATGTAATTAAAACGATGACCGCCTAATAATATTATTTCCAACCATTCATTGTAGTTGCTGTAAGGTTTATTTTGTAATAATCTTTTATTTACATCGAATGCACGACGTTTCACATTTAAACCACCAGGCAGGTAACCTTGTGTGTGGCAACCACGGTACATACATTCTTTCATAACCCGCCAAATCTCTAAAAGCCCTTTTTTGGTTTCCAATTCACTTCTCCAGGCAATTTCATTTTCCATTACAATCTCATGTATTGCCATACCAGTTTTACGACACCAATGCAGCAATTCATCTGCAGTATTTACCGGAAAAGGAAGGGGAACTTCAGACGAAGAATTCACACTATTTTTGTCGTCAGTTTTTACTTCCTGCACAACAAAACCTCCACCAATTGAATAAAAAGTTTCTGCAAAATTATTACCATCGTTTAATGATACAAGAAAGGTCAATGCATTTGGATGAAAAGGCAATGTTTCTGTAAAAAGGAATTCAATATCATCAGAAGGAATAAAATCTATTTCATGCCTGCCTGAAAGCAATAGTTTTTGCATATTTTTAATATCAACAATTTTTGCATCAATATTTTCAACATCAAAAGTAACAGGATCATCCCCACTTAAACCTAACTGAACTGCAATAGCAGTTCCATGCCCCACTCCAGTTTTTGCCAGTGAGCCATATAATAAAACCTCAATAGATTTTACACTACTCAGAAGATTTTTTTCTTCTAATTTTTTTGTAAATAATTGGGCAGCACGCCACGGACCCAATGTGTGGCTACTACTTGGCCCAACGCCAATTTTAAACATATCAAAAACTGAAATAGACTCGTGGCTCACAAAAATAATTTTATAAAAAAAGGCTCTGAAAAATTCAGAGCCGAAAGTAGTTTAAAGAAACCAAATTATTGTACTGATCGTACTGTTATTACGAACTTTAAGTAAGAGTTTGCAGGTATTGGTCCTGATGCTTGAGAACCGTATCCAAGTGAAGGTGGAATATATAAGGTGACATTTCCGCCTGCTTTCACAAGAGGCAAAACCACCTGCCACCCAGCTATTAAATTATTTAAACTCGTTACAAGAGGCTGAGTTGGTTGAGATGCATCAAACTGTGCACCATCGGTAGTTCCATTAATTAATTTACCTACATAATCAACCGTGATGGTTGAACATAAATTAGGCGATGTACCTGTTCCCTGGGATGTGATTATATAATACATTCCATTTTTTTCGCTTGCAGTTATACTATTGGCTGTTAAATAATTTTGCAGGTAGGCACTTTCTGCGGCAGATGCTGTTGTTGTTGGCGCCGTAGATTTGCATCCTACATCTTTTTTGCAACCCAAAAAACCAATTGCCGTAACGGCAACTACATAAAACCATTTTTTCATTTGTATTTATTTATTAATTGTTAAGAGTATCTTTTGGAGATAATGGCTGCATCGGTTCTGATTTTTTCTCCTTATATTTTATTTCCTTGTAAAGTTGTTCGTTCATTTCCCATTTAAAATGCATTCTAGTAAATGCATAAAAAAATATTGCAATAAAAACAGCAATGGTAACAACTAAAAAAGTTTCGGGAGATGTTTTTGAAATTTTTGTATACCATTCGGGAAGAAAAAGATATACACATCCAATTAATAAAAGAATTGGGAGGCCAAACATACATGCCATAGGTAATCCTCTTAAAAGCTTGCTACTAAATGTACTGTGCAAATCTTTGTTTTTGTCCCAGAATGCTAGAAAGCGGTTTTCATCATCGGTAAGCATTTTGTAAAAATAATTGAATTTAACTGTTTGCTTGGCTATATTCTTAATTACTTGTAGGTTTGTCAATTATATTTCTCATAAGGATAACAAAGCATTGATGAAAACGGAGCAACTGATAGTTCAATATCTGTACAGCAACAAAAAAGTAACATTACAAGATATAGGCGTATTTAATATAGCATCGGAAATAATTATACCGGAAGATAGTGATAAAGACATTATTTTACCTGCCAACAGCATACAATTTGTTTACGACCCAAAAGCGCCTGTAGACGATGGATTGGTCGCTTTTATAATGGGAAGCACCCGTAAAATAAAGCCATTAGCGTACTCTGATCTTGAGTCTTTCATTATTTTAAACAAACAGTTTTTAAATATCGGCAAACCCCTGGTTTTTGAAGGTATGGGCACTTTGCAAAAAACCCAAGGTGGTGATTATGCTTTTACCCAAGCAGCGACCTCTCATGTAACTACAGAGGAAATGCCGAAATTAATTACCGAGAAGATAAAAGAAAAAATAAGTTTTGCAACACCTCAAAAAGAAAAAAGCAGCGCCGGTAATAAAAACGCTTTGTGGTTGGTATTGGCTATTGTAATTTTATTAAGCGCAGTAGTAGGATTTTATTTTTATAATAAAAATACAAAGGATGAAGTTGCTGTTAATGCCGTAGACAATGCAGTTACTGATACTTTGCCAATACTTAAAAAAGATACCCCTCAAGTTCAAAATACGGTAATTGCAGCAGGTAGTAATGTGGTTGACAGCAATACTTTTTATATTGTTATAAAAGAATATTCAGATTTAGCCGCTGCAGTTAAAAGCCTGCAACGTTTTACAAGCTTTGGAAACCGAGTTACATTGACTACAAAAGATTCTCTAAATTATAAATTGCGCATGCCATTTATTAAACCGCTTACTGATACATTGCGAATGAAAGATTCATTGGCTAAATTTTTTCAGTCAAAGGTTTATGTTGAATTACCTTAAGTAAATAATCATTAAGTTCTCAAATCAATTAATAAAAAAAGTCTCTTTTTAAAAGGAGGCTTTTTGGTTTTGACTGTAGAATGAAACTGCAAGTAAAAATGCAACATTGCCTGCTGATAATGAGGCTTGATTAGCCTAGCTACTCTTTATAAATAATAGTTAGTCGCCCAACTTTTAATTCTTATAATTATATAACTTACGAACTTTACAACCAACCAAAACTTTATGAAAAAACTTGCCATTTTTCTATTTCTATTCAATTTGCACTCAGCGCTGTTTGCACAGGATTTAAATTATTATTTGCCCGACAGTGTTACTTATAACAAGGCGATACCAACACCAAAAGATATTATTTTTCATGAACCGGGAGAATGGCATGTAACCCACGATCGTTTAGTAAATTATATGAGAGCCATTGCGGCGGCTGCACCTGATAGAGTAAAACTGGAGACAATGGGATTTACGTATGAAAATCGTCCTCAGGTTTTGCTCATCATCACTTCCCCAAAAAATCAATTGCGATTGGAAGAAATTAGGCAACAGCATTTGCTGTTATCAGACCCAACAAAATCAGCATCAATAAATATTGAGAACATGCCGATAGTTGTATATATAGGACATTCAATACACGGCAACGAACCAAGTGGTGCAAATGCAAGTTTGGTAAGTGCCTACTATCTCGCAGCAGCGCAAGGCAAACAAATAGATGAATTACTGGAGAACGTTGTTATACTTTTTGATCCTTCTTTTAACCCCGATGGATTACAACGTTTTTCCACTTGGGCAAACCAACATAAAAGTAAAAACCTAGTAAGCGATCCTAATTCCAGAGAATTCAATGAGGTTTGGCCTGGCGGCAGATTTAATCATTACTGGTTTGATTTAAACCGTGATTGGTTGCCGGCGGTGCATATTGAGAGCCAGAACAGATTGACTTGGTTTCATAAATGGAAACCTAATATTCTAACCGACCACCATGAGCAGGGGAGCAACGCTACCTTCTTTTTTCAACCTGGTGTGTCTTCAAGAGTAAACCCGCTTACACCTCAAAAAAACCAAGAACTCACAGGTAAACTTGCAAAATTTCATGCTGCATTTTTAGACCGAATAGGTTCTTTGTATTTTACCAAAGAAAACTATGATGATTTTTATTATGGTAAGGGATCTACTTACCCTGATATAAATGGAGCAATTGGTATTTTATTTGAACAGGCTTCGTCACGTGGGCATTTGCAACAAACAAGCAATGGCTTACTTAGTTTTCCATTCACCATAAAAAATCAATTTACGACAGAACTTTCTACACTGGAAGGAGCAAAAGTTTTAAGGAAAGAATTTTTGCAGTGGCAAAAAGATTTTTACAAAGAAGCCCTTGCAGCTGCTACAATTGACCCTGTGAAAGCATATGTTTTTGGAGATAACAATGACAAGGCTAAAACATTTCATTTTCTGCAAATGTTGCAAAGACAACAAATAGATGTCTACGGCTTAAGTTCAAACCTGAAAACTGATGGCAATGAGTTTGAAAAAGATGGTTCTTACATTGTCCCCGCAAACCAAACACAGTACAAGGTTATAAAAACGATTTTTGAAAGAACATCGAAGTTTAAAGACAGTCTATTTTATGATATTACATCATGGACTATGCCACTTGCTTTTGGTTTGCCTTCTTCTGAATTAAATGCAAGTCAATACAACATTAATCTTCAAAGCGAAAAAATAAGTCCGGTCGTTTTTCCTAAACAAACGGTAATTGGAAACAAAAGTAAAAACGGTTATTTAATGCAATGGGAAGGTTTATATGCGCCTGCAGCATTATACGAATTACAATCCAATAATGTTTTTACAAAAGTAGCTGGCAATAAATTTTCAATAAATATAAACGGTGTATCAAGGAATTTCAATTACGGCACCATCATTATTCCAGGTCAGTTGCAAACGGTAAACAGTGATAAAATATTTGAATTGCTAAATAATATTGCGGCAAAATATGGTGTGAATATTTATAGCGTGCAAACTGCAAATGCAAGCAGTGGCAGCGACCTTGGCAGTAGTAAAATGTTGCCGTTAACAAAGCCTGAAATAGCAATGATAGTGGGCAATGGTGTTAATGCAACAGATGCAGGTGAAGTGTGGCATTTGCTGGATCAACGAATGAATATTCCTGCATCGCATTTAGAAGTGTCAATGTTTAACCGGATCGATTTGAATAAATATAATAGCATCATTATGGTTGGTGGTACTTATCCTGATTTAAATAAAGAGAAATTAAAAACCTGGGTACAGGCAGGTGGAACTTTGATACTGACTGAAGAAGCAGTTACATGGGCTGCACAGAGTGGGATTAGCGATGTAAAATTTAAAAAAGCAAAATCACCTGTAGATAGTCTGGAAAGAGTTACTTACGTTGATAAAGAACAAATTGATGGTGCTCAACAAATAGCAGGAGCCATTTTTGGTGCTGATGCAGATTTAACACACCCACTAGCTTACGGCTACAACCAAAAAACAATCAGTCTTTTCAAGGCAAATAAAGTTTTTATGGAAAAAAGTAAAAACCCATATGCAACCCCTTTCTACTACGGAAGTAAGCCATTACAAAGTGGTTGGGTGAGTAAACAAAATGAGGAAGCCATTAAAAATTCTGCAGCGGTTATTGTAAACACAATTGGTAACGGACGAGTAATAAGCATTGCTGATGATCCCAATTTTAGAGCCTTTTGGCTGGGAGGGACGAAATTATTTATGAATGCACTTTTCTTTGGTAGAATTATTGATGCAGCAAGTGGCAGAACCGGCGTGGAATAAAAAAAAATAGGATACTTTTAAAAAAGAGTTATTTAATTTGAAATCGATATTTACCATACATCAATAATTACAATATTGTAATTTTACCCTTTTCCCTTCAATTTTATTAAATGGAATTTATAGATTATTACAGCGTTTTAGGTTTGCAAAAAAATGCAACTGCCGATGAAATTAAAAAAGCCTACAGAAAGTTAGCCAAACAGTTTCATCCTGATGCAAACCCAGATGATGCGGGAGCCAAAAAGAAATTTCAACAAATAAATGAAGCAAATGAAGTTTTAAGTGATCCAGAAAACAGGAAGAAGTTTGACAAATATGGTAAAGACTGGCAACACAGCGAAGCGTATGAACAGCAGGCGAGACAGCAACAGCAATATGGGCAACATTTTGGTGGTTATGAAAACGAAGGTGGTTTTTCAGATTTTTTCTCATCGATGTTTGGTGGTGGCGGTGGAAGGCGAACTGCAGGCAAACAAAAAGGTCAGGATATTAATGCAACATTTCAATTAAACCTAACTGATGTTTTTAAAACGCACCAGCAAACCATAACTGTAAATGGTAAGAATATTCGAATTACAATACCGGCAGGTGTGGAAAACGGTCAGGTAATAAAACTTAGAGGATATGGGCAGGCAAGTCCAAATGGTGGTGCAACTGGCGATTTGTTTTTAACTTTTAAAATTAACAACGACACTTTCTTTAAAAGAGTAGGTAATGATTTGCAGATAACGCAAGAGATTGATTTGTACACGGCAGTGCTTGGTGGAGATACTAACCTCAATACATTACATGGTAAACTTAAATTAAAAGTAAAACCCGAAACACAAAATGGTACGAAAATCCGGGTAAAAGGTAAAGGATTTCCTGTTTATAAGCAAGATGAAACTTTTGGTGACCTGTACGTTACGTACAATGTAAAACTACCAACTGGGCTAAACGAAAAACAATTAGAACATTTTGAAGCTTTAAAAAAGCTAAACGAAAGCTAACAAATTTATTATCATATTGTAAGTGAAGCCAAATGCTTCACTTTTTTTATGCCAATTAAAATTTTAAAATAAAAAAAATAAATAATTTAAACTAACGTTTGGTTTTATCAAACAAATGTTTAGTTTTGCACTTTATTATTAAGATGGAAGTAAAAGATAAAAAGAAACATATTTTAGAATCGGCTGAGAGACTCTTTGCTGTGAAGGGATTTGAAGCCTCCACAGTAAGGGATATTGCTGATGAAGCGGGAGTTAACCTAGCTATGATTTCATATTATTTTGGTAGCAAGGAAAAGATGATGGAGAGTCTTTTCCATGAAAGAATGATAAATACAAAGTTGAAAGTACAGCAGCTTTTAAGCAATGAACACATCTCGCCCTTTGGTAAAGTTGAAATAATGTTAGAAGAATATATCAGAAAAGTTATAGAAAATCAACCCTTCTATAAAATTTTACTCTGCGAGCAAATAATGAAAAAGAGCCCAGAAATAATTAAAATGCTCAGGGAACTTAAAATGGAATATGCTACCATGTTTACAGAATTAGTTAAAGAAGGGCAAAAGAAAAAAGTTTTTAAAAAAAATATTGACGTTGTCTTAGCATTAAATACTATGACAGGCACTGTTACACAAATTGTGATTAACAAAGAATTTTATTTCGAATTCAATAATCTCAAAATCAAAACGGAAGAAGAATCAAAAATATATCTCTACAACAAACTACACGAACATTTAAAAAATATTTTCAAAACAATTCTTGGATATGAATCATAAAATAAAAACTAGCCTACTTTACTTTTTAGGTTTAATGGCTATACAATCACCATTACATGCACAGATAATCCAAAAAATAAATCTTCAGCAAGCAATAGAACTCGGTGTAAAAAACAACAATAATTTAAAAATTGCAGATTCAAAGGTTTTGCAGGCAACAGCAGATGTGCAGGAAGCAAAAGATAAAAAATTACCAAACGCCTCTGTCTCTGCCAGCTACCTACGTTTAAGCAGCGCCAATATTGATTTAAAGTCTGCTCAGAACAGCAACAGACCTTCCCCAAAAGTAAATCAGGCTGTTTATGGCATTGCAAATGTGAGCATGCCATTATATGCAGGTGGCCGAATTAGATATGGAATTGAGTCGGCAGAGTATCTTGAAAAAGCTGCCATGCTAAATGTAGCGAATGATAAAGAAGCGGTTGTATTTAATACGATACAGGCATATACAAACTTGTACAAAGCATCTAAAACTATAGCTGTAATAAAAGAAAATTTAAATGCTTCCATACAAAGAGATTCATTGTTTTCAAGACTTGAACAAAATGGTATTTTGGCAAGAAATGATTTATTAAAAGCGCAGCTAACCACCTCCAATATTGAGTTGAGTCTGCTGGATGCAGAGAATAATTTTAATATAGCAAGCATTAATATGGCATTGTTGTTAGGGTTACCCGAAAATACTTTAGTAGAAGTTGATACCAATTTTGTGAATGAAACACAACAAATAAAGCCATTTATAGAAATGGAAAATATGGCGCTGCAAAATAGAAAAGATGTGCAGGCTATTGCATTTCAAAAAAAGGCGGCAGCCATTGGCGTAAAAGTGGCAAGGTCAGAAGCATATCCTACAATCGCACTCACGGGTGGTTACATTGCAGCAGATATTCCTAAATTATTAACCATTACAAACGCAGTAAACATTGGGCTTGGCGTTCAATACAACATTTCTTCATTGTGGAAAAACAACACAAAACTCACACAGGCAAGAGCGAGAGAAGTACAATTAAATGCAACTGAATCTTTGATAAACGATGGCATTAAACTACAATTAAACAAAGATTACCAGAATTATCTTTTTGCACAAAGAAAGATAGATGTATATGAAAAATCGATAGTGCAGGCAACGGAAAATTATAGAATTACTAAAAATAAATATGATAACAATCTGGTTACAATAACTGATTTACTTGAGGCTGACGTATCATTATTACAAGCAAAATTAAATGCAAGTGTTGCAAAAGCTGATGCTGCATTGGCGTACAATAAAATATTATCAACAACTGGTACACTATCTAAATAAAAAAGAAAAAATATATCATGGCAACAGTTACTACTGAAGAGAAAACAACCACACCAAAGAAAAAGAATTTTGTATTTCCTATTGTATTGATTCTGCTTGTTGGCGGTGGGTTATGGTTTGGGCTTACAAAGTATTTTCATGGACAAAAACATGAAGAAACAGATGATGCACAAATAGAGGCAAACATCAGTCCTGTTATTTCAAAAATATCGGGTTATGTAGCCGATGTAAAAGTAGAAGATAATCAATATGTAAAAAAAGGTGATACACTGATTGTGCTTGACCAGCGTGATTTGCAAATAGTATTACAACAGGCAGAAGCTGCGCTTACAACATCTAAAAGTAATTTAAGCGCTGCACAGGCTTCGGCAAATGCTGCTAATCAAAATATTAATACTACAAGGGCGGCCGTACAAACTGCCTCTGCACAAATAGAAGTTGCAAGGGTAAATGTAAATCGTACTTCGCAGGATTTGCAGCGTTATGAAAATCTTATAAAAGATCATTCAATAACGCAACAACAGTATGAGCAGGTACTGGCAGCGAAACAAACTGCAGAAAGACAACTGCAGGTTCTCATTGATCAACGCAATCAGGCATCCGTTCAAACCGGCGTTGTAGCATCTCAAAGCGCAGCTGTATCTCAACAAGGGGGAATTGCGGCGTCAGTAATTAAACAACGAGAAGTGGATGTGGAAAATGCTAAACTGAATCTTTCTTATACTGTTATAACAGCTGCTGAGAGTGGGTTAGTAGCTAAAGTTCCTGTACAAAAAGGACAATTTCTTCAAGCAGGCGCTTTATTATTTAGCATTGTATTGAGTGATGAAAAATGGGTAGTGGCGAATTTTAAAGAAACACAGTATAATAAAATGCTGGAAGGGCAAAAGGTAACGATACATGTAGATGCAATACCCAACCACGATTTTGATGCAGTGCTAAGTTCATTTTCACCAGCTACAGGATCAAGGTTTGCATTGTTACCAGCGGATAATGCAAGTGGTAATTTCGTAAAAGTTGTGCAGCGCCTACCGGTAAAAATAGATTTTACAAATAAGGCGGATACACTCATAAAAAAATTAAGAGCAGGCATGAATGTAAATGTAGATGTGCATTTAAAATAGTTTTGGTTTTCTACAAGAACTAAATAACAACGACAAAAAAATGGAAGCTTCTTCAAAAACTATAAAATTACAACCCCCATTAAAAGGTGGATTAGCAGATCCGAATGCACTTGTAGTATATGGTGCAACCCGAGTAATAGTTACACTTACTGCAATTCTTTGTGCGCTGCTTGAAATTGTAGACACTACAATTGTGAATGTGGCACTAAACGACATGCGTGGTAACCTGGGTGCTACGCTTACCGAAGTTGGCTGGGTAGTAACTGCATATGCAATAGGTAATGTAATTATAGTGCCTATGACGAGTTGGCTATCACAACAATTTGGACGTAGAAATTATTTTGCAGCCTCTGTTATTTTATTTACTGTTTGTTCATTTTTATGCGGCAATGCAACAAATATTTGGGAGTTGGTGGGTTTTCGATTTTTGCAAGGGCTTGGTGGGGGTGCTTTGCTTGTTACTTCTCAAACAATCATTACAGAATCGTACCCTGTAGAAAAAAGAGGAATGGCGCAGGCTATTTATGGCCTTGGTGTTATTATCGGCCCAACCCTAGGTCCTCCGCTTGGCGGTTATATTGTTGAAAATTTTAGTTGGCCTTACATTTTTTACATTAATCTACCTATAGGTGTAATAGCAACATTATTGACTTTACAATTTGTAAAAAGCCCTGTTTATGCTGCAAAAAAATTAATAAACGAAATAGACTGGTTAGGTATAGGATTGCTTGCTGTAACCGTAGGTTCATTACAATATGTATTAGAGCGTGGCCAGGAAGATGCATGGCTGGAGAGCCCAGTAATTGCAGCTTTGATTGTAACAGCTGTGTTAGGGCTTTTCTTTTTTATATGGAGGGAATTAAGTTATAAAAATCCAATTGTAGACTTACGTGTACTTAAAAATGGAAACCTTAAAATAGGAACCATCATGAGTTTTATATTAGGCTTTGGTTTATATGGCTCTACATTTATCATTCCACTATATACGCAGAGTGTGTTAGGATGGACTGCTTATCAGGCGGGAGCCTTATTGATACCGGCAGCCGTAATGACAGCGATTATGATGCCCATGATTGGGAAGTTATTAACTCGTGGCATTAAACCGCAGTATCTTGTTGCAGGTGGTATGTTGGTGTTTTTTATATATAGTTTTTGGGGATTCAAAATTGTAACGCCCGATACTGGAAAAGATGATTTTTTCTGGATGCTAATTGCAAGAGGCGTAGGCCTTGGTTTATTATTTATACCTATAACAGCACTATCTCTGTCTACATTAAAAGGGCAGGAAATAGGGCAGGGCGCAGCATTTACAGGTATGATGAGACAGTTAGGCGGATCGTTTGGAATTGCAGTAATTACAACTGTTTTAGCTGCAAAAAATATGACACATAGAAATGAATTGGTTTCTAAGCTTGATATTAATAATTTAAATGTGCAGCAGAGAGTAATAATGATGCAGAAATCTTTTATTGCAAAGGGTTTCACACCCGATGTTGCATTAAAATCAAGTTATAAAGCCCTCGATTATGCAGTTACAAAACAGGCCGCAGTAATGAGCTACATGGATATATTTTTATACCTCGGTATTATGTTTTTGATATGCTTACCAATTGTTTTATTTGTAAAGCAAAGTAAGCGAACGGAGAAACTCGACTTGAGTAATGCGCACTAAAATTTATTTTTAATTTAAAAATATAATTTAGTTAACGGTAACAGAGGGTTTCAATTAAGCAAATTGTAACCCTCTATTATTGTGTGTGAAAATTTTATTTATAACCATTCATTCCTATTCATCATCATATCACTGTAAGAAATTTTCATAAAATCATTGGCTTTTATTTCGAAAAAATTTATATAAAAATCGCATTGCTGTTTTAGCCTTTCAATACCGATTTCTCCTGTACTGTCAATGGCTTCTACTTCTAAAAAATTTCCAAGACCTTCCACCCTATCAAAATGAAATTTCACATTGTCTACAAAATAAATTCGCCGAATTTTATCTACAACAATTTTAATGCCGTGCATTTTTAATAATATTTTTTTCAACGCCTCATCGGGCGAATGTTTATACAATAATATATCAGACTGTTTAGCACCTGCAATATCTTCTCTTTGATACCATATCAAAGCATTTTCAATATTACCTTCCCGCAATTTTAAGCGGCCAATATTTACATCATAATAAGTATCTTTTTGGTGATCTTCACCAATATAAATAGGTTTTAACGAAAGTAATTTATCTTCTAAAGCAGTATTATCCTCCGCTTTCGCTTTAAATTCAATGTTTAAGTGGGTCATAAATTTTATAAATAAAGTGGCATAAAAATACCGGTTGACATAAATCAACCGGCAGTATTCTTTTTAATTTAATTTTAATAACCTCCCATACCACCCATATCCGGCGCGCCATGGCTATGAGCAGCTTCAGCAGCTGGCTTGTCAGCAATTACGCACTCTGTAGTAAGCAACATGCCTGCAATAGATGCAGCATTTTCTAAAGCTACACGAGCAACTTTAGTTGGATCTATAATTCCTGCTTTAAACATAGAGTTTTCGTACTGCTCGGTTCTAGCGTTGTAACCATAATCTCCTTTACCATTCTTGATTGCTTCTACAACGATAGACCCATCAACACCTGCATTTGCAGTGATGACTCTTAAAGGCTCTTCAATTGCACGACGCACAATCGCCATACCTGTCGTTTCATCGGCAATCTGACCTTTTACTTTAGGCTCTAACGCTACTAATGCACGGATATAAGCAACACCCCCACCAGGTACAATTCCTTCTTCAACAGCTGCACGGGTTGCATGTAGAGCATCATCCATTCTATCTTTCTTCTCTTTCATTTCTACTTCTGTTGTAGCACCAACGTATAAAACTGCAACACCTCCTGCTAACTTAGCCAAACGCTCCTGTAGTTTTTCTTTATCGTAATCAGAAGTGGTATTTTCAACCTGTGCTTTAATTTGATTGACACGGGCTGTAATATCTTTTTTAGCACCCTTACCGCCAACAATTGTTGTATTGTCTTTATCAATAGTCACTGAAGCGGCCTGACCTAAAGTCGTTAATTCAACACCGTCTAATTTATGACCAAGTTCTTCGCTAACTACAGTTCCTGCAGTAAGAATTGCAATATCCGTCATCATTTCTTTTCTACGATCGCCAAAACCTGGTGCTTTTACTGCTGCTACCTTTAGAGTACCACGCAATTTATTTACAACCAGCGTTGCCAATGCTTCCCCTTCTAAATCTTCTGCAATGATTAACAATGGACGACCACTTTGCGCAACTTTTTCAAGTATGTGAAGAATATCTTTCATTATAGATATCTTCTTATCAAAAATAAGTATGTAGGGGTTTTGTAACTCTACACTCATTTTCTCACTATTCGTAACAAAGTATGGAGAAACGTATCCACGATCAAACTGCATACCTTCAACAATATCAACTGTAGTATCTGTACCTTTTGCTTCTTCAACAGTTATAACACCTTCTTTACCAACTTTTACAAAAGCTTCGGCAATTAATTTACCAATTGTTTCATCGTTGTTAGCAGAGATGGTAGCTACCTGTTGTATTTTCTTTGCATCATTACCAACTGTCTGGCTTTGGCTGCGCAAATTTTCAACTATTAGAGAAACTGCTTTATCAATTCCACGCTTTAAGTCCATTGGGTTTGCACCTGCAGCCACCATTTTAAGCCCTTCGCTAATGATAGCTTGTGCCAGAACTGTAGCGGTTGTAGTACCATCACCTGCAATTTCTGCTGTTTTAGAAGCCACTTCTTTTACCATTTGTGCGCCCATGTTTTCAATTGGATCTTCCAATTCAATTTCTTTTGCGACAGTAACACCATCCTTAGTAACAGCAGGTGCGCCGAATTTTTTCTCAATAACTACATTACGACCTTTTGGCCCAAGTGTTACTTTTACTGCATTTGCAAGGGTGTCAACACCCTTTTTCATTTTATTTCTAGCTTCAATATCGAAGTATATTATTTTTGACATGGTTGATTAGTTTGCTAATGTGATATTTTGCTGGTTTGCAAATACCTACATTATTTTTTATTGATTATTTTTTAAAAGAAAATTTTAATTGAAAGTCTTAGCAAATGAATTTACTGGCGCATTTCAATTATACTATTGCAAGAATATCGCTTTCTCTCATAATTAAAAGATCAGCTCCTTCAATTTGTATTTCGGTACCTGCATATTTACCATATAGTACTGTATCGCCTGCTTTAACAGTCATTGGTTCATCTACTTTGCCTGGGCCGGCAGCCAATACAATTCCTCTTGAT
The DNA here is from genome assembly GCA_038227505.1 of Chitinophagales bacterium. Classification (GTDB taxonomy): domain Bacteria; phylum Bacteroidota; class Bacteroidia; order Chitinophagales; family Chitinophagaceae; genus Ferruginibacter. The sequence goes on along the minus strand of JBBRPX010000042.1, from coordinate 4,019 downwards.
GGTTTTTCTTTTGCAGTATCAGGTATTATAATTCCACCTGCAGTTTTTTCTTCTGCAGCTGCAGCCTTTACAATAACCCTGTCATGTAATGGGGTAATGCTTAGCTTTTTTGAAGTAGCCATAATTTATTTTTTTTGTTAATAAAATATATTTTGTAATATGATGTCAGCGAAAGTAGTCTAATATTATACCAAAGTTTTCAAAAGGTATAGTTGTCATAGATTCTACAGATTTGACAATTTAAATTCATTTTTTAAGACAATTTTACAGATAAAATACCTGTAACCGAAGATGATGAAGTTTTAGTCAAATTAAAATCATAAAATATTGCAACTTCTCCCATCAAATCTATTCGTACTAATCTCACCAAAACCCCTAATTTTGCGCCTTCAATAAAGGTTTTTGAAACCATGTTAAGCAGAAGAAATATTAGGGTGAAAGTAATGCAGACGCTTTATGCTTTGGATAGTATGAGTGGCAGTGTAAAACCTGGAGAACCGATTTCCATCCTAACAAAAAAGATAGAGCAGAGCAAAGAATTGTTTACTTATCTCATTTATTTTATTACTGAAACAGCCCGTTATGCAGAAACGGACGCAAACAATAAGGCAAGTAAAAATTTACCAACTGCTGCTGACCTTGCTACAAACACTAAAATTGCAGGCAACGAAATTCTTTGGAAAATAGTTGAAGACATAACCTTTAAAGCCACGATAAATGAATTGAAAGCAATTCATATTATGGACAACGATTTACTAAAAAAAATATTCCGTTCTCTTGTAGAAACACCGGAATACAAAGAATACATTGAAGAAAAATCTCGGGAAAAAAGAAGTGAAAGAAGAATGTTGGAATTTATTTTTACTGACCTTTTGCTACCCAACGAAGATTTTATAACCCACATTGAAGAACATTTTATAAACTGGGATGATGATGCTGAAATGATGCATACTTTGGTGTTAAGCTATTTAAACAAACCTGGTCAGCAGAATTTTCAGGATTTTTTGAGTCTTGAAAAAAGAACTTTTGCAAAAGATTTATTGAACACAGTATTGGACAAAAATGAAACCACGCTTGAATTAATAAAGCCAAAATTAAAAAATTGGGATGCTGATCGAATAGCAGCACTAGATTTGATTCTACTACAAATGGGTGTTTCCGAATTCTTATATTTTGAAACAATTCCTACAAAAGTTACCATCAACGAATATATAGACCTTGCAAAAGCCTACAGTACACCCCAAAGTGGACAATTCGTAAACGGATTACTGGATAATATTCACAAAGAACTTCAGCAGGAAAATAAACTTGATAAAAAAGATTTTAAACAAAAAAACTGATAAAATGTTTAAGCATTTAGCCTTTGCTGCGTCAATACTATTCTTATTAAGTTGCAACGTCCGCAATAAAAAAGTTATAGATAAAAACAGCCCATTAACCCAACAGATAGAAATTAAGGATCCAACAACTGTACAAATGATAGATAGTAGCTACAACTTTGGTAAAGTTGCAGAGGGTGAAGTGGTAGAATATAATTATAGATTTAAAAACACCGGCTTAAAACCACTTATTGTTACCAATGTAAGCGCCAGCTGTGGTTGTACAATTCCTGAAAAACCTGAACAACCTATTAAGCCGGGAGAAACCGGATTTATAAAAGTGAAATTTAACAGTGACCATAGAGTAGGCACTGCACATAAAACTGTTACTGTATTTTCAAATGCGGAACCTGTATTTCCTGAATTATTATTAACAGGAGAAGTAACAGGAAAGAAAAATAACAACGAACCATAAAAATCAACATTAAAACAAAGCAAATGCAATTATCAATTTTTTTACAGGCTGGTGCAGCTACTTCCTCATGGACAACTCCTATTTTGATGGGTGGAATGATCCTTGTTTTCTATTTTTTTATGATTCGTCCACAATCTAAAAAAGCAAAAGATCAAAAGAAATTTGTGGAGGATATGCAAAAAGGAGATAAAATCGTAACTATAGCAGGCATACACGGCACGATTAATAAATTGAATGATGATGGAACTTTATTATTAGAAACCAGCCCTGGTAGTTACATGAAAATTGAGAGAAGTACGATCAGTATGGAATGGACAGCAAACGTAAACAAAGCAGCGTCCCTTGAAATTAAAAAATAATAAAAAATGAATTAACGACTGATAGTTTTCAATATTTATCTCTTTCCTGATTTATATTTTTATGGCTTTATATTTTGACCGAATTCAAAATATAAAGCCATTTTTATTTGGTGGCCGATAATTCGTAATTTGAATTAAATTAGAATAAAGTATGTTAAAGATTGGACTAACGGGTGGCATAGGTTCAGGTAAAACTACTGTTGCCCATATATTTGAAGTGCTTGGCATACCTGTTTATTATGCCGATGATGCGGCAAAAAAAATGATGAATGAGGACGAAACGCTACGCAAAAAAATCATAGAAAATTTTAGTGAACAAAGTTATATAGATGGAAAACTAAACAGGCCTTTTCTGGCAGAGGTGGTTTTTTCAGACCCTGAAAAAACAAAATTGATCAATTCGATTATCCATCCTGCTACAATTGCCGATGCTGAAAAATGGATGCAAAAGCAAAATGTTCCGTATGCTATAAAAGAGGCTGCGCTCATATTTGAAGCGAATGCTGAAAAAAATCTAGATCTCGTTATCGGCGTTTCCTCGTCGTACGAATTACGCCTTCAAAGGGTTATGATGCGAGATGGCATAAACAAAGACGCAATGGACAAGCGGATAAGAAACCAGATGGAAGAGCAGGAGAAAATGGAACGTTGTGATTTTATTATTTACAACAATGAATCAGCATTATTAATTCCACAAGTGATCGCCATACATGAGAAACTTTTACAGAATATTGATAGACTTCACTTTTAGTTCAAATATTATTTCAAATCGGCAAGTGCTTTTTTAATTTTTGCAAATCCCTTTTCTATATTTTGTGTGTTAACGGCAAATGACATTCTTATACAATTAGCTGCACCAAAAGCCTTACCTGTAACCACAGATACATTTGCAGTATGAAGAAAATACATGCATAAATCATCGGCATTTTCTATAACAATACCTTCAGGTGTTTTTTTACCAAAATACGAACTTACGTCTGGAAAAACATAAAACGCTCCAGGCGGAATAGTATAAATTATTCCAGGAATATCATCCAAAAGTGCAACAACTTTATCTCTTCGCACTTTAAACTTTGCAACCATTTCATTTGTTGGTGTATGGTCACCTGTAAGCGCAGCAATTGCTGCTCTCTGTGTAATAGAACAAGTGGCGCTAGTAAACTGTCCTTGCAGTTTATCGCAGGCTTTTGTAATTATTGTAGATGCAGCTAAGTAACCCAACCTCCAACCCGTCATTGCATACCCTTTGCTTAAGCCGTTAATCACCACTACCCTTTCATTTAAATAATCAAACTGCGCAATGCTTTCATGTTTACCGTTATAATTTATAAACTCATAAATTTCGTCGCTCAATATAATGATGCTGGGATATTTTTTAAAAACCTCTGCAAGAGCTTCAAGTTCATTTTTTGTATACACTGCTCCTGTAGGGTTACATGGAGACGAAAACATAAACAGTTTTGTTTTTTCGGTTATTGCATTTTCAAGATCTCGTGCATTTATTTTGTATTCATTTTCAACTTTTGTCTCTACAAATTTAACTGTACCACCTGCAAGTCTAACAATTTCACTGTAAGTTACCCAATAGGGTGTTGGTATAATAACTTCATCGTCTTTATCTACCAATGCAAGAACAACATTTGCAATGCTTTGTTTTGCTCCTGTACTGATAACAATATTTTCGGGCTTGTAATCTAAATTATTATCTCTTTTTAATTTAGTACACACAGCCTCTCTAACATCCAAATAACCTGCAACAGGTGTATAGTGACTATAATTATCATCTATTGCTTTTTTTGCTGCTTCTTTAATGTGCATGGGTGTATCAAAGTCAGGTTCACCTAAACTCAAATCGGTAATATCAAT
>JBBRPX010000041.1:0-20381 GCA_038227505.1 Chitinophagales bacterium | reverse complement strand
ATTGTACATACCGGGTATAAATACTTTATTGTTTATAGGCTGTTGCGGTGTGGTATTGTATTTTCAAACCTCTGGTGCAATGGGCGCTGCTTATGGGCTGGCAATTACATTGTGTATGCTTGCCACTACCATCTTAATGGCAAATTACATGGTGAGCAGACGGGTAAACAAATTTCTCATTTACCTTTTTTTAACGGTTTTTCTTATTATTGAAGTGAGCTTTTTAATTGCCAATCTTAACAAGTTTTCTCACGGAGGTTACGTGGCTTTGCTTGTTGCCGGTTTGCTTTTTGCCATTATGTATATATGGTACAGGGCACGCAAAATTAAAAATCGTTACGTTGAATTTGTAAGGGTAGATGAATATGTGCCGAAGCTGGAAGAGTTGAGCAACGATACTTCAGTACCAAAATATGCTACACATTTGGTTTACCTAACGAGTGCTGATAACCCGAAAGAGATTGAGCATAAAATTATGTACAGCATTTTAAGCGGTAAACCTAAGCGTGCAGACATTTATTGGTTTGTGCATGTGGATACGCTGGATGAACCTTATACAAATGAATATTCGGTGACGCATATTATTCCAAACGATATAATTAGGGTTGAATTTAGACTTGGTTTTAGAATTGCGCCACGCATTAACCTAATGTTTAAAAAAGTAGTGGAAGATTTAGTAGCAAACAGAGAAGTAAATATTACCAGCCGTTATGAAAGCCAGCAGCGGAACAATATGGTAGGTGATTTTCAATTTATTGTGTTAGAGAAATTCTTAAGCCAGGATAATGAACTGCCATTTTTTGAAAAACTAGTTATGAAAGGATATTTCTGGATAAAAGAATTATCGCTTAGTGAAGAACGAGGTTTTGGGCTTGAACAAAGCAACGTTTTGGTTGAAAAATTTCCATTGGTAGTGGCACCTGTTGGTAAGTTAAAAATGAGTAGGGTTTTTCATAATGAGGAAGAAGGATACTAGGAGAATTATGTTGTACAATGTGTTTTAATATTGTTAATGAATTTTAGAGAAGCTACAAAGACTGACATACCGCAAATTTAAATAGTGCGCAATGCGGTACTTGAAAATAGGTTGAGCAACCCCGATTATGTAACTGATGCCGATTGCGAAGCATTTTTATTGGTAAAAGGAAAAGGGTGGGTATGTGAAGTAAACAGGATCGTATTAGGCTTTGCCATTGCAGATTTACAAGAAAATAATATTTGGTCCTTGTTTGTTACACCTGCTTTTGCCCAAAAGGGAATTGGTAAAACACTTCATGCAATGATGTTGAAATGGTATTTTGAACAGACGCAAAAAAAAATGTTTGTTTGGGTACGGAACCCAATAAAAGGGCCGAAGCTTTTTACAAAAAAGCAGGTTGGACGATAGTAGGAACACATGGCAAAAACGAAACAAAATTTGAAATGACTTACAACGAATGGAAATTATTTTATAAGCGATAGTATTTTTATTAATTTTTTTTAAATGACTGCGATAAGTGCTTTGGAATTACAGCAAAAGATAAAAAGTAAAGATGATTTTATACTGGTAGATGTGAGAGAAGATTTTGAGCACGCGCATTTTAATATTGGTGGAAACTTACTGCCGATGGGAACCATACTCCAAAATATTGAACATATTCCAACCGATAAACCAGTTATATTTTACTGCGAAAAAGGAATTCGAAGTGTAATTGTTATTCAAAAACTAGAAGAAAAATTTGGTTATACGAACCTTGTAAATCTTACTGGTGGTATGAAGGCGTGGAGAAACGAAACTGTGCAGTAAAAATAATTGTTTACTTTTCATTTATATTGACCAGTACACTACTCTATATTATAATCGGTTACTTAATTTTATTAGCTCTTGTGTATCTCATACAGGAGCGTTTTATATTTAAGCCTGAAAAGCTAAAGCAGGATTTTAAGTATGTGTATGATATCCCTTTTAAAGAATTATTTTTTGATGTAGAACAAGGCGTAAGAATTAATGGACTTCACTTTAACGTAAAAGAGCCACTTGGGCTTGTACTTTATTTTCATGGCAATACCAGAAGCATAAAAGGTTGGGCAAAATATGCAAGAGATTTTTTACGATACAGATACGATGTTGTATTGGTAGATTACAGGGGTTTTGGTAAAAGTACGGGCAAACGCAATGAACGGGATATGCTAAAGGATATGCAGTTTGTTTATGATACGCTTGCGGTGCAGTATACAGAGCACCATATTATTGTTTATGGGCGCAGCCTTGGTAGCGGGTTTGCAGCAAAAATTGCCAGTGATAACAAACCCCGTTATTTAATTCTTGATGCGCCGTATTTTAACTTTGCAAAAGCGATAGAACGTTTTTTACCCATGCTGCCCGTTCGATATATTTTGCGGTACCAATTACGTACAGATAAATGGATTAGGCATGTAAACTGCCATACTTATATTATTCACGGCACAAAAGATTTTTTAATACCAATCAGCAACAGTGAAAAATTGCAGCATATAAATCCACATAAGATAACGTTGTTGCGCATTGTAGGCGGAGGCCACAACAATCTACCATCGTTTTCTGCATACCATAATTTGCTTAGAGATATTTTACAATATTAATTTTGCTTTGATGACATTTAATAAGAAAAAAATAATGGGTTTTATAAAAATAGTACTACTCGTTTATGCATCTATTGGCATCGTATTTTTTTATCTGCAAGATAAAATATTGTTTCATCCTCAAAAGCTGCCTATAGGTTATCAATACAAATTTAAAAGTCGTTTTGAAGAAATAAATATTCCTTTTAATGATACGGATACAATGAACCTCATAAAATTTTTACCTGATAATAAACCGGTAAAAGGTGTTGTAATTTACTTTCACGGCAACATGAAAAACATAGATCATTATGCAACATTTGCCGATCCTTTTTTAAACTTAGGTTACGAAGTCTGGATGGAAGATTATCCCGGTTTTGGCAAAAGTACAGGTACAATTACAGAACAGAAATTATACGAACAGGCATTGCAGGTAAAGAAAATGGCCGATATAAAATTTCATTCAGATAGTATTATTATTTACGGAAAGTCTTTAGGAACGGGCATTGCAGCAAATGTTGCCAGTCGCACAAAAGCAAAAATGCTTATTTTAGAAACGCCGTATTATAGCATTCCATCTCTTTTTAGCAGTTACGCTTTTATGTATCCCAACGAGCAGATGAGTAATTATAAATTACCGGTTTATCAGTTTTTACCCGATGTCACTTATCCTATAATAATTTTTCATGGTACAAGCGATGGAGTAGTGCCGTATCGATGTGCGAAAAAGCTAATTGCTGTTTTAAAAAATAGTGATGAGTTTATAACTGTGAAAGATGCATCTCACAATAATTTAAATGCGACACCACAATATTATCGGGCAATAGATTCTTTGTTGAAATAATAATTTCTGTGAAATTTTAATCCAGCTTTAGTTACAATTCAATTAAAGAAACGCCTTCTTCTTTTACAATCACCTGGTGTTTCATTCCATGTTTTAATGCAAAGTTCTGTTCGCCATGGCTCACGGGAAAATCAAAGCAAACAGGATAATCATATTCAGCCACTAACTCTAAAACAATATCATATATATTTTTGCCGAATGGTCTTTCTGTATCTTTTAAATCAGTGAAGCCGCCAATGATAAGGCCGGCCAACTTGTTTAGTTTGCCACTTCTTTTTAATTGCACAAACATGCGGTCTATATGGTACAATTGCTCATCCAGATCTTCTAAAAACAAAATACAATTATTTGTTTTTACGTCAGATGATGTGCCGATACAATTCGTAAAAAGGGAAAGGTTACCGCCAATTAATTTGCCTTTAGCAGTTCCTGTTTTGTTTGAAGTATTTGCATCAATATCATACACTGCTTTTTTCCCTTTTAAGGCTGCAAGCAGCGTTTTTATATTATCAGTTTCCACCGTACCTGTAAAAGCTGCTGCCATGCTTGCATGAAGAGAGACGATTTTAAAATTGGTAAAGAGATAATTATGCAAAACAGTTACATCGCTAAAACCAATAATCCATTTTGTATGCTTTAAAAACTTTTTAAAACTCAGTTTATCAATTATTCGGCTAATGCCATAGCCACCTCTTGCACAAAGAATAGCATCCACGTTTTTATCGTCTAAAAATCGTTGTAATTCATTAATCCTTTCTTCATCTGTACCACTAAAATAATTTCTTGATTTGCTGCCAATGTTTTCTCCAACAATAACATTGTAACCTTCCTTTTTTAAAGTAACAATAGAGTTGGTAACTTTTTCAGCAGTCATATAGCCTGCGGGGCAGCATATTGCTAGCGTATCTCCTATTTTTAAGTACGGTGGAACAGTCATTTTTTGTGTATTTTTATAGGCTTAAGATTTCAATTTATGCGTTTTTTTTGTTTTATACTTTTGATTTGTAGTTTTAGTGTAAAGGGACAGCCGCCTTGTTCAGCAGCCGGGCCGGGCGGAACGGCACAATCTGCCATTTCAGTTTGCACTAATTCACCGTTTAATCAAACAATTTTGCCTGATTGTACAGGTCCTGATTTGCCAACTGGTACTTGCCCAGATGCTATTACAACTAGTAGGTCAATATGGTATAAAATTCATTGTTATACAAATGGTACTCTCGGCTTTTCAATTACTCCAAATAATCCGGGCGATGATTACGACTGGGTACTGATGGATATAACTAATCGACAGCCATCTGAAGTTTATACAACTAATTTAATTAAGTCCATAAATCAAAAACCAACGGGTGGGGCTACCGGATGTACTTCTACAGGTACAGGTAATATCAATTGCGCAAGTTCTAGTTATGCAAACAATAGTTTATATCCTGTTCAAGCAGGCGATGATTATTTATTAATGATAACTCGATATTCAAATACCGGCACGCAGGGATATGTATTGGCATTCGGCGGTATTATAGGCGGTACCGCAGTACTCAACAATTCTAGTCTGCCATTTGTAACAAATGTTTCTCATGTTGGTTGCAACCCGTCTCAAATAAAAGTAAATTTTTCTGAAGATATTTTATGCAGTAGTCTTACATCATTAGGTACTGAATTTACAATTAGTAATGGTCCTCATGTTATTACAGGGATTGTGTCTGCATGCAATAGCGGCTCAAACGCTTTTAACACACTTATTATCAATTTGCAGACACCGTTGCTGCCCGGTACTTACACCCTCACAGTAAACGATGGCAGTGATGGCAACACTTTATTAGATGTTTGTAATAATCCTATGTCAGCCGGAGTTCAGATTCAATTTACCATTGCTCCCCAAATACCTGCTAATATTATGCAGGTTACAAAAGCCGATTGCGCAGCCACAAGCTTAAAAGTTTTATTAAGTCAGCCCGTACTATGCAGCAGCATCACTTCTTCGGGTTCTGAATTTTTGCTACCACCGGGCAGCCCTCCAATAACTTCGGTTATTACAAATTGTAATGGCACTAATCTTTCTACAGATATTATTTTTATCAACTTACAAACCCCGTTAACTAATGGCAGTTACACTTTAACAGCTAATATTGGCTCAGATGGAAATACATTTACCGATAATTGCGGTATAGACATGGTTGTCGGCACAAACAGAACATTCACCATTTCTACAATTCCTGCACCAACTGTTACTAATCCTCCACCTTATTGCCAGGGTGCTATTGCTGCAACGCTGTCTGCTACAGGTACAAATTTACTCTGGTATACAAGTGCTACTGGAGGTACAGGCAGTGCAAGTGCACCTAGTCCGTCAACAATAACTCCGGGAACTTTTATGTTTTATGTAAGCCAAACAATTAGTAATTGTGAAGGCCCAAGAGCAATGATAACGGTAACGGTACTTGCGTCACCTAATCCTCCGACAACAAGTCAAGATTTGTACCTTTTTTGTGTTGGTGCATCTTCAGGCCCTTTATTAGCCAACGGAACGAATCTTCTGTGGTATTCAACGCCAAATGGAGGTATTGGAAGCACAACACCTCCTATTCCCAATACGACCGTTCCTAATGGCACAAGGTATTATGTTACTCAGACTGTGGGAGGTTGCGAAAGTGTGAGAAAAGAAATTTTAATTGGCGTGTATGCAACTCCTGGTGCCCCATCTGTCACAAGTCCCATATATACATGCCAAGGTTCAACCCCTACTCAACTAACAGCTACAGGTACAAATGTACTTTGGTACACATCTTCTTCCGGTGGAACTGGTTCTATTACTGCACCTACACCATCTACCACTATATTAGGGACAACAGATTATTACGTTAGTCAGGCAAATAATATTCCTATAAATTGCGAAGGACCAAGAGCACAGATTACAGTAAATATTGTAATCACCCCTGCTGTGCCTACTGTATCGTCACCTTTAAATTATTGTCAAAATCAAACAGTACCCGCATTAACCGCAGGTGGTTCAAATTTACTTTGGTATGCAAATGCGACAGGAGGAACAGGTAGTGCAACGGCTCCTATGCCATCAACTTCGTCCATTGGTTCAACAACATATTACGTAAGCCAATCTGCAGGTGCCTGCGAAAGTCCACGATCTTCTATTACCGTAAATGTGGCATCAACACCGGCTGCACCTACAGTAACACCTCAAGTAAATTATTGCCAAGGCGCTGTGGCCGTTTCTTTATCTGCATCTGGTACAAATGTAAAATGGTACACAGCAAAAACTGGTAGTATGGCATTAAGTAGTGCACCTACACCTTCAACAGCGGCAGGTGGCATTACATCTTATTTTGCAAGTCAATCTATTGGTACCTGCGAAAGCCCTAGAGCAGAAATTATGGTGGTTGTAACTGCAATCCCTCCTGCACCGCAAGTAGGAACGGTAGCGGGCCAAACAAGCACGACAGTAAATTATTGTCAGGGAGAAACGCCCATGAATTTTGTTGTATCGGGCACTAATTTATTGTGGTATGCAAATGCCACAGGTGGTATAGGAAATGCATCCGCACCAATAATTTCTACAGTAAATGTGAGCACAAATACTTATTATGTAAGCCAGTCATCAGCAGGTTGTGAAGGACCAAGATCTTCTATTACTGTAAATGTAAACGTAACACCTGTAGCGCCAACAGTACCGGCAACACAAACTTATTGCCAGAATGCAGCTACAAATCCATTGGTTGTTAGCGGAAATAATTTAAAGTGGTTTACGCAGGCGTCAGGTGGCACAGCAAGTACAATCGCACCGGTTGTTTCTTCCGCTACTTCGGGAACAACAATATATTACGTATCTCAAACAACTGGTAACTGCGAAAGTCCAAGAGCATCTATAACCATCAATGTGACAGCAACACCAACAGCACCAACTGTTTCAAGCATTATTAACTATTGTCCAAACCAAACAGTTGGGCCATTATCAGATTCTGTAGTTGGCACTAATTTATTGTGGTATGCAAATCCAACTGGGGGCACAGGAACTTCAACTTCACCAACTATATCTACCAATATTTTTCCTGCTATTTACACCTTTTATGTGAGCCAGTCAAGTTCTGCGGCAAATGGTAGTTGTGAAGGACCAAGGGCGCAAATAACCGTAAACGTAGATAATTTTTTAAATGTAAATATTGGTGTGGATACAACTATTTGTGAGGGTGTTGCTTTGAAATTTTTTCCAACGGTTACGCCTGCGGGTGCTTTATACCAATGGCGATCGTTGAATGAACCTGACAGCACAATTGACAACATCACAATTTTAAATGCAACCGTTAAGCCGCTTAATAACAGCGATTATGTTTTGCAGGTAAGGATTGGTGGTTGTTTAAAAGAAGATACTGTAAGCGTAAAAGTAATAACAAAACCTGTGGTAAATGCGGGCAAACCTGTTGCCATTTGTTTAAATGATTCTACTTTACTCTCTGCAACTATAAGCCGTATTACAAATCCGGGTTTTATAACAAAATATTTATGGACACCCGCATTAGGAATTAGGAACGATACCCTCTTGCAAACGTTTGCTTATCCAACAAAAACAACTTTGTATACGCTAACAGCTACAACAACCCTTGCAGATTATGGTTGTGATTTCATTTCTACAGGAACAGTAAATGTAATTATACAACCCTTGGTTTTTGCAAATGCAGGTAGAGATACGATCGCAGTGAAAGGTTCTCAACATCAGTTGCAGGGCTCGGGCGCTTCGTTTTACGAATGGTCCTCACCAACTGCAACTGTAAGTAATCCTTTTACAAAAAACCCTTTTATAATTTTAAACAACGATGCTGTTTTCTATTTAAAAGGAACAGATGCTATTGGTTGTGTTGGGAGAGATACCGTTTTTATAAAAGTGTTGAATGGTCCCGCCTATTATGTGCCTAATGCGTTTACACCAAATGGCGATGGACAGAATGATATTTTTAGAGCAATACCGGTTGGTTTTGCAAACACAACTTATTTTAGGGTGTTTAACCGTAATGGATTATTGTTGTTTGAAACCAACCAATACTTAAAAGGATGGGATGGCACTTACAATGGAAAACCCCAACCCGCAGGCGTTTACGTATGGACCGTAGCAGGAACCGATAAAGACTTTAAACGGGTTGAAGTAAAGGGAACAGTTAATTTATTAAGATAAAAACAAAACCATTCTAAGTGTTTGATTTAATAATTATGGTTTGTATTTTGCTTCTGTATAAATCCTTTCATCATCAATTTTCATTAGGCTGTCGGGCTTAATATCTGGATATTTTGAAGCGAATTTTTTTACAATTTGCCAGCCTGCAAACGAGCCAATATTGCCTGGTGCATTTTCACCAAGTTCCTGCGTTTTTGGTCCGTCAGTTACATAGCTTTTAATAAGATTATTATCGGCAGTTTGTAAAAAATTATTCTGTATAAACAAATCCCAAATGGCAGCTTCGTGAGTGTAACTATCCTTCATTTGAGCAGCAGTGTAACCAATAATTGTATGTTCTTCTTTTTCAGGCAAAAACTTTTGCAGCAGATAAAGCCTTTTCCCTTTTTCCAACATTTGTATCAACAATCTTTTGTCTTCTGTTTTTTCGGGGTACATATCACCCACAATATTTTTTAAACAATTGATGGAAATATATTCAGGTGTAAAATGTGCGGTTACGTATGCAGGATAAGTTTCCTGAACCATTGCTGTTTTGTATAAAGGAAAGTCTTTCCCTAAATGAACATGCAGACCAACATAAAAAACTTCATCGTCAAGTATATCTCCATATCCGTCTGTGGGTCCTAAATACGTGATTATTTTTGTTGGAATTTTATAAGCCGGGTAATAATATTTTACAAACTGTAAACCTCTTTTAATTTCATTTTCATAAGGCGAAAAATCTTTAAAATATTTTTGAGAGGTATCGTAAATATTTCTGCTGTAAGCTAAAAATTGTTTTATGTATGTTGCCGTTGTATCTGCTGACCATTTGGGATCAATACCGAGAATAGTTCCCATAAAATTTTCGCCGAAAGAAGGATAGGCTGCAATTAATTTATCTAACTGTGGCATAATATTATTAGTATCAAGTACAAAGAACTGTTGTTCAAATCGTCGGGTATTGAGTTGTACTTTAACAGACGATACATCAGGAATTTTATTTTTTGTGTTACACGAGAATAGGCCGAGGAGAATTATTAAACCAAATAGCGAACGCATACTTTAAGATATTTAACTTTACAGAATATAATACAAATCTAAACTTCCGGGCACAAATACAGCGCAATGAAAATATTTTTAGCACAACAGAATTATCATATAGGAAATATTGAAGCAAATACAGCTAAAATAATTGAGGCAATCATTCAGGCAAAAGAACAAAATGGAGATTTAATTCTGTTTAGTGAACTGTCAGTTTGCGGTTATCCTGCCAGAGATTTTTTATATTTTAATGATTTTATAGAGAAGTGTTACACCGCAATTGATAAAATAAAATTGTATGCTGATGGAATTGCAGTTGTAGTTGGTGCGCCGCACCGCAATGCACAAAGAGAAGGCAAAGATTTATTTAATGCAGCCTATTTTTTAGCAGATAAAGAAATAAAACAGGTGGTTCATAAAACATGTTTGCCCACGTACGATGTGTTTGATGAAGATCGTTATTTTGAACCTGCTACGGAGTGGAGTGTTGTAGAACACAAAGGGAGAAAAATAGCTTTAACTATTTGTGAAGATATCTGGAACTTGGGTGATAATCCGCTTTATACCAATTGCCCAATGGATAACCTTATTCAACAGGGTCCCGACCTGATGCTGAATATGTCTGCCTCTCCTTTTGATTATACACATGATGAGGATAGACACGCAGCAATTAAGGCCAATGTTACAAAATATAAAATTCCACTTTTTTACGTAAACGCTGTTGGTAGCCAAACAGAAATTGTGTTTGATGGCAACTCGCTGGCTTTCGATAAACATGCAAATCTTTGCGGTAAACTTGCTTCATGTAAAGAAGATATGCAATCTTTTTTTTTAAATGATGATGGAACAATACAGGGAGAAATTTTGCAGCAATCAACCCATGTGCCTGACAGAGAATTAAAACCTGACACACTCACTGAAACGCTTAATATTCCATTGATCTATGATGCACTAATTTTAGGTATAAGGGATTACTTTACAAAAATGGGGTTTGAAAAAGCAATACTCGGCAGCAGCGGTGGCATTGACAGTGCAGTAGTGTTAGCAATTGCCTGCGATGCGTTAGGTGCAAAAAATGTAAAGGCGTTATTAATGCCGTCTCAATATTCTACAGGGCATTCGGTGGCAGATGCAGAGCAGCTAAGCATCAACCTAAAAAATGCGTACAACATCATACCCATAAAAAATATTTACGAAAGTTTTTTAACTGAGTTAAAACCATTGTTTGCTGATTTACCTTTTAGCGTTGCTGAAGAGAATATACAAAGCCGTACAAGGGGCAATTTACTAATGGCTGTTGCAAATAAATTTGGTTATATTTTATTGAACACCTCCAACAAAAGTGAATTGGCTACAGGCTATGGTACCTTATATGGAGACATGGCAGGTGGGATTGCTGTTTTAGGAGATTGTTACAAGTTACAGATTTATGAGCTTGCTAAATATATAAATAGAAACGAAGAAATCATCCCACAAAACATTATCACAAAACCACCGAGTGCAGAGTTACGACCTGGGCAGAAGGACAGCGACAATCTACCTGATTATTCTATATTGGATAAAATTTTATATCAATATATAGAATTGCAAAAAGATCCGCAAGAGATAAAAAACCAGGGGTTTGATCTTGCTCTTGTAGACAGGGTTTTGAAAATGGTAAATGTAAATGAGTACAAACGAAACCAGTTTTGCCCTATTATAAGAATATCTCCAAAAGCTTTTGGTGTTGGTAGAAGAATGCCGATTGTTGGCAAGTATTTAAGCTAAGTGTTGGATAAATTTGAAATCTGATTGTAAAGTTGTCAATTTACTCTCTTGGATAATGATATAAAGCGACTCAAAAAATAGCTGTATCAAAAATCACAGATGCTTTTTTTTAACATACTTTTTCCTGATATTGAATTTTAGGCATAATTATTACAATACTGGTTCTTTATATTGCACAAAAATAAAATTTATAGATTAATATGTTACAAACCGCAGAAGACATTCGCCTGTTAAATGATAAAATTAATCATGCATCAGGTTTTGTTTCCAGAATAAATGATGAATTGAGTAAAGTAATTGTGGGGCAACAAACTATGATTGAAAGATTGTTGATTGGTATGTTGAGCAATGGGCACGTTTTGCTGGAAGGAGTACCGGGGCTTGCAAAAACACTTGCAATAAAATCGCTTGCCCAAACAATACATGCACAATACAGCCGTATACAGTTTACTCCCGATTTATTGCCCGCAGATGTAATTGGTACAATGATTTACAACCAAGGTAAAAATGAATTTTATGTACGCAAGGGACCAATATTCGCCAATTTTATTTTGGCAGACGAAATAAACCGTGCGCCGGCAAAAGTGCAAAGTGCGTTGTTGGAAGCCATGCAGGAAAGGCAGGTAACTATTGGCGATACAAGTTATAAACTGCAGGAGCCGTTTTTGGTACTCGCTACGCAAAACCCAATTGAGCAGGAAGGAACTTATCCATTACCGGAAGCACAGGTAGATCGATTTATGCTTAAAGTTGTTGTTGGATATCCTACAAAAACAGAAGAGCAAATGATCATCAGGCAAAATACACAGGGGCTCATTGCATCAACCATAAACCCCGTAGCATCTGCACAAGAAGTATTAACAGCAAAAGAATTGGTAAGAGAAATATACGTAGATGAAAAAATAGAAAATTATATTTTAGACATCGTTTTTGCTACCCGCTTTCCAGAAAAATATAATCTTGCAAAACTTAAGCCCCTTATAGGTTTTGGTGGGTCGCCACGTGCGAGCATTAACCTTGCACTTGCGTCTAAAGCATATGCATTTTTAAACAAAAGAGGATATGTTGTGCCGGAAGATGTTCGTAATGTTTGCAAAGATATTTTAAGGCATAGAATTGGACTTACCTACGAAGCTGAAGCCGAAAATGTAAACGTAGAAAATATAATTGAAGAAATTTTAAAGACTGTTAATGTACCATAAGGGTAGTGAGTAGTTAGTAATGGGTATTGAAATAACTATTTTTTAATGATACTTTTTTTAATAGCAGTATTTAAGTTTTATAAATAATTAAATGAAATTTTTTAGTAAAGCAAAAATTGAAAGTTCCGACTCATCTGATATTGCAGATGGAATGGATGCCGCTGCTTTATTAAAAAAAGTTCGTGAGCTGGAAATAAAAAGTAAAAAGATAACCACTCATCTTTTTACAGGAGAATATCATTCTGCCTTTAAAGGAAAGGGAATGAGTTTTAGAGAAGTTAGAGAATACAGTGCCGGCGATGATGTAAGGTTCATTGACTGGAATGTGAGTGCAAGATTTAATACGCCCTTTTCAAAATTATTTGAAGAAGAAAGAGAACTTACTTTGATGCTTTTGGTAGACACAAGTACAAGCAATTTATTTGGGACAGTTGGAAAAAGAAAAAAAGACCTTATCACAGAAATGGCTGCGGTCTTGGCTTTTAGTGCTGTGAGCAATAATGATAAAGTTGGCGTGATTTTTTTTAGCGATAAGGTTGAAAAATATATTCCACCAAAAAAAGGTAGGCCACATGCATTGTATATTGTAAGAGAATTGTTGGGCTTAAAACCTACTTCTTCGGGTACCGATATTGACCAAGCTATAAAATATTTTAATAACACTACAAGGCAAAAAAGTATTGGGTTTATAATAAGCGATTTTTTAGCGACGGGCTACGATAATGATTTAAAAGTAATTGGCAAAAAGCATGATGTAATAGGCATAAAAGTTTATGACAAAATGGATATGCAATTGCCTGAGGCAGGCTTATTGCAATTGAAAGATGCAGAAACACAAAAAGTAAAATGGATTGACAGTGATGATCCAGTTGTAAGACATAATTATTCACAACATTTCTTTGAGCAGACAGATATCTGTTCTAAATATTTTAAACAGGCTGGTGCTGATTTATTACACATTAAAACAGACGACGATTACGTAAAAATTTTACAGAAATTCTTTTTAAAAAGAAAGTAATAATTTGGAATGAAAAAACTATACCGCATATCTATATATAAATTATTTACTACTGCCGCTTTTTTATTAGTTTGTTTTTCTTTGTCAGCACAGGCAATTAGAAGTTCAGTTGATAAAAACACCATCTTAATCGGTGAGCGTATAACCTACACACTTACGGTGGGGCTTCCTTCTCCTGAATACACGGTTAACATAAATATTCCTGATTCAATACCGCATTTCGAGATATTAGAAAAAAACGGCGGAAACGGAAAAGACAAAGAGGGGAATTTTGTATGGCAGCAAAAAATAGTTTTCACAAGTTTTGATTCAGGGTCCTTCACTTTTCCGGGTTTATTGTATAAAATAAATCATCTAAATACAGCTTCGCAACCGCTATCTACTAACCAACTTAAAATTGAAGTGGGTTACATGCCACTTGATAAAGGCGGATTGCCAAGAGATATAAAATCTATTTTAAACGTTGAGTTTGTTGATTCGTTTTGGGTTTACGTTGGTATAGGTATTTTGCTTTTGCTTTTGGTATTATTTTTTGTGTGGCGGTATCTTAGAAAGAAGAAAAAGGTGATTGTTCCTGTAAACGCAAAAGGTGCTTATGAAGAAGCCTTGCTTGCTTTGGATGAATTAAAAAAAGCCAACGAACAACGTTCTTTGGGAGTAAAAGAATACCATACAAAACTGGCAGATGTATTACGCAATTATTATGGCAGAACTGTCAATCAAAATTTTTCTAACAAAACAACCCAGGAGATTTTGTTGAAATTAAAATCGCACGAATTAAAAGCAGAGACTGCATCACATGCAACTGAAGCACTGGCAACCGGCGATGCTGTGAAGTTTGCAAAGTACAATTCATCTTATACCGAAAATGAAGCAGCTTTAAATTATTTAAAAACCGTAATTGAAGAAATAGAATTATCACGTACTAAAAAAGTTTAAAATTTGCTTTTCGATTATTTTTCCAATATTGAATTTTCTCAGCCGTATTTTTTTGCGTTGCTGTTACTCATTCCATTATTAATTGTATGGTATGTAATTACAAACAACCGTAGAACTGCATCGCTGCAGGTATCAACTACAGCTGCAAAAGGTTTGGGGAGCTGGAAAGTTTCTTTCAGACATGTTTTATTTATTTTGAGAATGTTTGCACTTGCATTTTTAATAACTGCATTGGCTAACCCACAAACAAGAAATGACGAAAAAAATACAGAGGGCGAAGGTATCGACATCATGTTGTGTATGGATGTGAGTGGCAGTATGAGTGCCCAAGATCTTACGCCGAACAGATTAGAGGCTGCAAAAAATGTTGCCATAGATTTTATCAACAGACGACCTACTGATAGGATCGGGGTGGTAATTTTTTCGGGTGAAAGTTTTACACAATGCCCACTTACGACAGATAAAAATGTGCTAATTTCTGCAGTACAGAATATACATTTTGGATTGTTAGAAGATGGAACTGCCATT
Organism: Chitinophagales bacterium; assembly: GCA_038227505.1. Classification (GTDB taxonomy): domain Bacteria; phylum Bacteroidota; class Bacteroidia; order Chitinophagales; family Chitinophagaceae; genus Ferruginibacter. The sequence continues at coordinate 5,298 of JBBRPX010000041.1, read as the reverse complement.
GGTTCGGGGCTAAGTACATGTGTTGACAGGCTGCGCAATTCAAAGACAAAAAGTAAAATTGTAATCCTACTAACTGACGGAGAAAATAACGGTGGCATGATTGATCCTAAAACTGCAAAAGAAATCGCCAAGGCATTTGGTATTAAAGTTTATACCATTGGTATTGGTACTGATGGCTTTGCTCCACAACCAGAACAGACTGCACTTGGGGTGCAGGTACGACAAGTGAAAGTGTCTATAGATGAAAAATTACTCAAACAAATAGCTGATGAAACAGGTGGAAAGTATTTTCGTGCAAAAGATAATGATGGTCTGTCAGGGATTTACTCCACAATTGATGAACTGGAAAAGAGTAAGGTAGAAATTACAACTACTACAAGGTTTACTGATAAATTTTTACCCTTCGCCATTGGTGCAGCATTTTTTTTATTGCTTGAAATTTTACTGCGTTACCTCGTTTTTAGAAAGTTTCCCTAAGCTTTATTTATCTTGCAACCATGCAGGCAACAGTTTACAGATCTACGGGAAGTTGGTATATTTTAAAAAATAAGGAAGGCGAATTTGTAAATGCCCGCTTAAAAGGGAAACTTAAAATTGAAGGCATTACATCTACCAATCCAATTGCAGTAGGAGATATTGTAGAGATAGATGAAGAGGTAGTGGAAGGGAATTTAGTTATCTCAAAAATATATGAAAGAAGAAACTACATAAATCGTGTTTCACCTCACAACAAAAATCTCCATCATATTGTAGCTGCAAACTTAGATCAGTCATTACTGTTTGCTACGCTAAAAGATCCTAAAACTTCTTTCGGTTTTATAGACCGTTTTTTAATAACGTCAGAAGCGTATAGAGTTCCCGCAATTATTGTTTTTAATAAAGCAGATTTATACAAAGAAAAGGAGCAGGAAAAATTTGAACTTGCTAAAAAAAACTACGAGGCTATTGGTTACAAAATAATGTTGATGAGTATTGAAAAAAATATTGGAACAGCAGAAGTCAAAGAACTGTTGAAAAATAAAACAACTTTGTTAAGTGGTCATTCCGGTGTCGGAAAATCAACTTTTATAAATTATGTATTCCCTGATTTATTACTGAAAACGCTTGCTGTAAGCGACTGGAGCGGTAAAGGAATGCATACCACCACTTTTGCTGAAATGTTTGATTTGCCTTTTGGCGGAAGTATTATTGACACTCCAGGAATAAGGGAAATGGGTTTAGTTGATGTGCCTAAAAATGAATTAGCGCAGTATTATCCCGAGATGCGTGCAGTGATGAATGATTGTAAATTTAATAATTGCCAACATTTTAATGAGCCGGGCTGCGCAGTAAAAGCTGCTATAAATGAAGGTGTGATTTCAGAAGAAAGATACTTGAGTTACCTTGCTATAAAAGATACTATAGAAGCTAAGAGTTACTAAGGATTTTATTTGATTTAGGAATTGTTTAATTGAGCTCGTATCATTTTTAATTTTGATTTTCCAACGATTTTTTCAATATCTGCGTCACTTGCTTCCTTTATTTTTTTTACAGATCTAAACTCTTTCAACAACAAATCGGCCGTTTGTTTTCCAATGCCTTTTATATCTTCAAGCTCATTCTTAAAAGTGCCCTTGCTTCGTTTATTTCTATGAAAAGTTATTCCAAAACGATGTACTTCATCTCGTATTCTACGAATTAGTTTTAAGCTTTCACTGTCCCAAGGTAAAAGAAGCGATTCCGTATCTCCATCAAAAAATATTTCTTCTTTGTTTTTAGCTAGCCCTACTAATGTAATTTTTCCTCTAAGGTTAAGTTTATCAATACTCTCCATTGCAGAACTTAACTGACCTTTACCACCATCTATAATAACCAGCTGTGGTAATGTGGTACCCTCATCTGTAAGTCGCTTATAACGCCTGTAAACAACTTCCGCCATAGAGGCAAAGTCATTTATGCCATCAACAGTTTTTATATTGTAATGTCGGTAATCTTTGTTGCTTGGCTCGCCATTTTTAAAATATACCATGGCTGCAACAGGATAACTTCCCTGAAAGTTAGAGTTATCAAAACATTCGATGTGTACAGGTAATTCTTTTAATTGTAAATTTTGCTGCAGTTGCAATAGAACTGCATTTTTTTCGTCTTTCGTTTTATCCTCTAGCTTTAATAATTTTTTAGTGTTTAGCTCAGCTTTAAAATAGTTTACATTTTTTTGAGAAAGATCCAGCAGCTTTTTTTTATCGCCAGCTTTTGGGACGGTCATTGTGATTTCTGGTTCTATATAATCTATGTCAAAAGGTAATATAATTTCCCTCGCCTCACTTTCAAAAACCTGCCTTAATTGAGCTACAGCAAAAGCCAAAATTTCTGCAGCATTTTCCTCTAACTTTTTCTGTAGTGTAATGGTTTTTGTTTGAATAATACTACCGTTGTTTACTGCCAGATAATTTACATATGCTGTATCGCCCTCTTCAAGTATGGTGAACACATCTACCGTTCCGGTATTTGTATTTACAACTGCAGATTTAGATTCGTATAATTTTAAATGTTCAATTTTATGTTGATAAATTGCTGCCTTTTCAAACTCCATATTTGCAGCATGTTCCCTTATTTTATTTTTATAATTGTTTATAACGGGGTTTAAATTCCCTTTCAGCAAATCTTTTAACTGTGCTATGCCTTCTGTATAATCTTCGAATGTTTGCAGGGCTTCACATGGCCCTTTGCAATTACCCAAATGATATTCGAGGCAAACTTTAAATTTCCCTTTTTGAATATTCTGCTGCGTTAAATTTAGTTTGCAGGTACGTAGTTGTATGTTTTGTTTTATAAAATTTAATAGATCTCTTACTTTACCTACAGATGTAAAGGGACCAAGGTATTGTGAGCCATCTTTTATTTTTCTCCTTGTTAAAAATACTCGTGGAAAGGGTTCATTTTTTACAACGATATATGGATATGTTTTATCGTCCTTTAAATTAATATTGAAGAGCGGCTGGTGTTCTTTAATAAGAGAATTCTCCAGTAAAAATGCATCTTGGTCAGTATTTACAATTGTAAATTCTATTTTGCGAATACGGTTTACAAGCTCAGCCGTTTTATAGCTGGTCTTCATTTTATTGAAGTAACTGCTTACTCTTTTGCGTAAGTGTTTTGCTTTGCCTACATAAATTAGTTCGTTAGCGGCATTGTAATATTTATAAATACCTGGGTTTGTAGGTATGGTAGATGATATGGCTGAAAATTCTTTTTGTGTCATTATTCTTCGTAGCTCCAGGATATTTTTTCTTCTTTAATTATTTTTTCATTTTTCGCTGTAATTATCTTGCACCATTTACCACTTTGCCAGGTCAGCAAAAGCTCTGTCTCACTATCAACTTTTTTTGTTAAATAAATTCGTCTTACTTTATTTGTTTCCGGATCGACATATACATCCCAGTGTTTAAATGCAAATTCATTTTCTTGTCCATTGCTTGGGTCGTACGTAAAAGTAAATGCATTCAATGTCTGGTCTAAAAATCTTTTCTCGGTGAAAGTATTTTTTAAATTAGAAGTATCAATTATGGGGAATAAAAATGCTGAAAATATAAATTCAAAATCTGCTTCTTTTAAATACACCGAATCCATTTTGTTGCCTGTTGTCGTTTTTTTTAGAGGAGTAATACCGCCGGTTTTTATTCCATAAATCTCTCCTCTCAAATAAGATGTTACCGGAAAAAAATTTGAAGCTGTATCGCCTATAATGATTTGTGGATTGTTTAAAGTATTCTCTAAAACAGGAGTTATTTTTTTGCTATTGCAAGCAGAAGCAAATAATAGTAACCCTAATAAAAAACGGTTGAGCATTGTTCAAAATTAGTTCATATACTGAAACCAATAAAATATTATAGCAAGCGTAGGTAAAAATTTTTTTCGGCTAGTAGGAATAATAAACTATTTAAAAGGAAGTAGTAACGCCAACCTTTACACCAACATTGTAAAGCTTTTCGGTATACCCATATTCTTTTTTATAAGTTGAGAGCAACTGGTAACGAAACTGGGGACCAACATTTAAAACTATACCGTTGGAAGATTTAAAGCTTATAAAAGTCTCAATAGACGTATTAAAATTCATTTTTCTAAGCAATGCCTTTTCGGAGATATAATATTTTTCATCTGACGATAACACAAAAGCACTTCCTCCAATTACATAGGTTGGCTGAACGGTTCCACCGGCAAACCAGTTAATTTTTCCATTTCCTGCAATCTTAAAATCTGCTCCCAATGGTACTGAAACCTGTAGTGTGATTTTATTTATTCTATCATTTCCGGCTTTAGCAGCATAATTAGACGAGCGAACATTTGTATTATTATTATTAAGCGAAAGTGACGTTTGAGTAGGATGACCCAACGCAGTAACACTGGAAACATAGTTTGTGTAATTTGCCTGCAAGCCACCTTTTAATCTTATATTTTTAGCAAGGCTGTATTGCAAAATTGCGCCTACTTCTAAATTGAGTGCTGCATGATCAAATAATTCTGTGGCATCATTATTTATTCTTGCTGCAGCAAGTGAGTAAGCTGAAGCAGCGCTGATACTTCCGCTCGATTTTGAAAAAATTCTATACCCAAAAGATGGCGTAATGTAATAGGAGAGTGTACTGTTTTGGTTAAACTTATTTATAGCCGGTTTATTTCTAAATGCATAATCTTCTTTCCAGCTTTTTTCAATATTTAGCAAATTTATTTTTTGTAACGTTGCTTTCTGGTCATCTAATTTGGCAGGCAGGTGCTCATTATTTGCTTCAATATTTATTGTCAATGTTTTTTCAGAAATGATATTGTCAGTTTTATCTTCAACTATCAAATTCTTAACTTCGTCCACCCTCGCCTGACCAGCACTTTTTAAAACATCTTTGTCTATCAAAACATTGTTTATAGAACCAGTAGTGTTAATGATAATCAGGTTTTCAGAGGTATTCGAGAGGTTAACAGGTATTTTATTGTTAGCTAATTTTGTTACTTCCCCTTTTGTTGAAGTTATATTTTTATTATTTTCTTTATCATTTATTTGATTAATAGCAGTAGAATATTTTTGTTTGTTTTTATTTTTTAGAAAGGTATTATCTATTGTTGAGATTGTAATTTTGTTATGAATATTTTTTTCATTTACGCCAAAAGAGAAATTTTCTGAAGATACTTTTTTAGCAACTTTACTTAAAGAATTATTATTTGCAACACCTATGTATAGAACAGCTGTCAATATTAATAAACATACTGCCATAGACGGCCATTTTCTATCGGGGTGCAAATTATTGTAGAGGCTATACCAGACTT
>JBBRPX010000040.1:0-20516 GCA_038227505.1 Chitinophagales bacterium | reverse complement strand
GACTTTTTCAGTGCCCTCTTTAAAAGGACGGCTTTTATGAAATTAAATTATACTATTTTGTTGCTTTAGCTTTTTTCAACGGCTTTACCATCATAGCTGTATCCAATGCCGGTGCCATTACATCTTCATTCATCCATGCAACATTATTTTTTGCTTTTTTCTTTTCCTGAATGACTGACATGGCGCCTAGATAACTGTTCAGTTGTTTTAAACTGTTGGTGTTTTTATCCATCATGTTTACTTCCCAATGTTGGGTAATTCCACCATCTTTAAAATTGCCACCACTTATTAAAAGGTTGTCCCACATTTTTACAGAAGCATTGTATATTTCAATATCTAAACTATCTGCTGTAACCTTTGGTTTCATATTATTAAATATGTATTGAAAGTTTACAAATCCACCGAATGGTCCGCCGCTGATTTTATCCATAAAATCAAAGGAAGTATTTGCAGTACCCGCTATGTAAGTATCTGTAACTGTTTTGTTGTTTGTAAAAACAAAATATTTGTCATTCACATTGTAGGCAAATTTATTGTTACCACCCAACATTGGTCCACCAAACTTTTTACCCGCATCTATTATTTTATTAAAAGATGGCTTATCATTTATGGATGCAGCAAAAATAAAATCAGCCGCTTGGCCTGTAATTGAATCTTGTCTGACATCAGTAAGTGCAATAAGAATGTCACCTTTATTTGCTTTTACAAAATCATCAAGATTAAAACCTGCCTGTGCCGCACCAAGGTTTACCAATCCATCCATATTTAAGATCTTTAATAACTCTTTTACACCTTCAGGTTTAAAGTTGAATGCAAACAAAGCAGCCAGATTTTTTGATGGAATATTTTTTACCATTGACTTATCAAACTCCTTACCGCTGTACTTCTTGTACAAATCAGTTACCTCTTTTCCACCATAAGATTTAGCATCTAAATTTATTTTACCGTTTTCAAAATTAAAGGTGGCAGTGGTAATTGCACCATCGTATAATTTACTTAAGTTAGCCATTGCACCAATACCGGATAAAGCTGCAGTAGGTGAAAAATACTGTGCATTAAACCAAAAATGGGCATCTCCTTTTTCAGCCATTAAGCCAGAAAACTTTTCATTATCTGCAAGGCTTGCATCTTCTTTTAATATAAGTATTCCTGCGGCAACAGCATTCATATCTCTCGTATTCTTTACCTCTGGAATCTTCATTTCAGCCGCTGTATCCATTGCATTAGAAACGGTTTTTTGCATATCATTTACTTCAGGTGTATTTATAGCCACAATAAATTTTTCTTTGTTGTAGGCGACACTTGTTTTCTCATCAGCAAAATAAGTAAAGCCATCCTTCACTGTTTCTTTACCGTTTTTTAACGCAGAGGTAAGCATCGTTTTAAATTTTGCTTCATCTTTTATAGTTCCTTCAACTGCGGTATAGCCACCTGTTGTGTCTTTCATAACGAAAAGTACAATATCTCCTTTTGTATTTACCCCACTGTTTTCTGGGTTTTCTAAAAGTGATTTAGTAAAAGAAGAAACACTCGTATCTACAATCATTTTCTTAAATGTTTCGTTGTTCTTAATTTCGGCCCATGGAAGTTTCGCATTCAGCGCTTCCCCATTTACATGCACAACAATACCTACTTTAGAAGGAATATAACGACCTTCTTTATTGGTTTTTTTTGAGCAGGATGCAAAAAGAATTACAGCAACAAATGCTTTAAGGGTCAAAGAGAAAATTCGTTTGTTCATGGTTGTTTGTTTTTTTGTTAATGCTTTAAATATTGTTTTAGTAACCTTCTATATTTTTATTTATCTGTTAAATAGGTTGTTAATTCATCAAAAGCAATTTCTGTCTGTACACCTTTTTTTAAATCTTTTACCATGCAGGTTTTGTTTTCCATTTCTTTGCTACCAATTATAATTGCGAAGGGAATATTTTTCTTGTCTGCATATTTAAACTGCTTGTCAATTTTTATTTTTTCAGGAAACAATTCACACGCAATTTTATTATCTCTAAGCGTATTCATAAGCTGTAACGCAACACCGGCTTCACTATCACCTAAGTTAAAAAATATTACTTTTGTAGTAGTTGCAATATTTTCCGGGAAAAGATTCAACTCTTCCATTACATCATAAATTCTGTCAATCCCAAAACTTACACCTACTCCTGCAATGTTTGGTACACCAAATAATCCTGTTAAATTATCGTAACGGCCACCGCCGCCAATGCTTCCCATCTTTACTTCTGCCGGCGCTTTTGCTTCAAAAATAATTCCTGTGTAATAATTTAATCCTCTTGCAAGTGTTAAGTCAACCGCCAGATTTATGTCACCTGCATTGGCAATAATATATTTCAGTTCTTCAATCCCCTTTTTGCCGGTTTCACTATCAGCAAACAGGTTTTCAATTGCGGTAATTTTATTTTGGTTGCTTCCGTCAATCAATAAATATTTTTCAATCGTATCAATGTTCTTTTCATTTAAACCACGTGTTGCTAATTCTTCTTTTACTTTTTCAATTCCTATTTTATCGAGTTTATCTATGGCAATTGTTATGTCCATCATTTTATCTTCACCATCCGCTATTTCTGCCAATGCAGCCAATATTTTTCTGCTGTTTATTTTCAACTCATAATTATGCAAACCAATTTGTGTAAAACTGCGGTGATAAATTCCGCAAAGCTCCACTTCATTTATTAAACTTGTGCTTCCCACAACATCTGCGTCGCATTGTGTAAACTCACGGTAGCGCCCTTTTTGAGGTCTGTCTGCCCGCCAAACCTGCTGCATTTGATAGCGTTTATACGGCATGGTAAGCGTATTTGCATTCATGGCAACGAACCTTGCAAACGGAATGGTAAGGTCATATTTTAAAGCACGTTCCGTAAGCGAAGCTGTATTTTTACCTTCCATTAATTTTGCAAAACCGTCGGTTGCTTTGTCAATATTTTTAATATCATTCAAGCCATTATTTAATATTTTAAAAATCAGTTTATCGCCTTCGTCACCATATTTTCCCATTAGGGTTTCAAGGTTTTCCATGGCAGGTGTTTCCAAAGGTTCAAAACCATACAATTCGAACACGGAGCGAATGGTATTTAAAATATAATTTCTTTTATAAACCGTAGCAGCTGCAAAATCTCTCGTGCCCTGCGGCAAACTTGGTTTGGTCATTTTCTTTTCTTAGTTTTTAGCAACTTTTTCTTTTGCAATAATGGCATCGCATGTTTTATCTATTAAATCGTACACATAAGTGTATCCATCTTCATCACCATACCAAGGGTCGGGTACGTCTTCATTCTCACCGGCATTTAGTTCATTTAAAAAATAATCTGCTTTATTCGCATCAAAATATTTTTCTGCAATTTTTTTTACATCCTGCATTACATCTGCTGCCATCACATATATTTTATCGTATTGCTCAAAATCTTCTGCTTCAAACTTTCTTGCTAATTGGTTGCAGATATTTATGCCGTTTTGTTTGGCAACTTTCTGGCTTAAATGGTGTGGTGCTTCGCCTACATGAATGCCATTGGTTCCCGCACTTTCAATGGTCCAATGCAAACCTGCCACATTTGCTTTATTTTGTAATATTCCTTCAGCCAATGGGCTTCTGCAAATATTACCCAGGCAAACCATTAAAATCTTCATGCGCAAATATAATTATCATAAATGAAGGGCATTGTATGTTTTTACAAACGGGAAAATTTGGATGCTGGTGGTAGATATCGGGGCGGTCAACAGTTTTTTAAAATCATCTTCGGTTCAGGGTATACGTTGCAAGTACGGCACAAGCCCACGCACAAAAGCGTCACCTGGCTTTTCACTTCTACCTGCCTGCCGGCAGGCAGGTCCTGCCGCTTTTCAGCCACAAATCTTTTTTCAACTTTTCCCATTTCATCTGTTATGGAATTTTATTAAATCATCATCTAATATTAAACGGCCGTTTTTTGATATTATTTATCATCACTTCAAAAACAACTCACCATGAAAGCAGATGCAATTTTAAACGCCGATATATTAGATATTATCTTTGATAACCGCAACAAATCTTATGGCGCATATTCCTTACGAAAAACTTATAATAACAGGCTGTATAAAGCTCTAGGGTTCACTTTTGGGGTAGCGGCATTTTTAACAATACTCAGTTTTTTCAACAAAGAAAAAGCTCTGCCTGCAAAATTGATCTCTGATCCGTTTGTTATGAGTCCGCCACCGGTGAAGGCAGATCCTGTTCCTGAAAAACCAAAGGAAAAAATATCTCCGCAAAAATTAGCCAGCTCACAAATAAAACCGCCCATGCAAAAGTTTATAAACAATATCCAAATCACAAAAGATAACATTGCTCCAAAGATTGAAAATTTAGTTGATAATGCTCTTATAGGTAGCGCAAAAATAGAAGGCAAGCCGGGTGCGACGATGGTTGTTATGCTAATTATTCCTGAGGGTCCATCATTAGGTAAAGATGCAGAGGTTACTAAACCTACCATTGATAAAATTACACCAAACGATTTTGCAGAAGTAATGCCAGTTTACCCAGGTGGTATGGCAGAACTAAGAAAGTTTTTAGAAAAAAACTTAAAAAACCCACAAGATTTGGAAGATGGAGAAAAAGTAAAGGTTAAAATAAGGTTTATTGTTGGTTACGATGGCAACTTAAAAGGGTTTGAAACGATACAGGATGGAGGCACAGCATTTAACAACGAAGTAATAAGGGTACTAAAAAAAATGCCACAGTGGATACCCGGTAAAACAAAAGGCGAAAGTATTTCGGTTTATTGTATAATCCCCGTTAACTTTCTTGCAACTAAATAAACGGTTACTTTTTTATTAGTAAATTGCCACAAATAAAAATGATTATGGCGCTTGAAGAATTTGATAGAGAAGAATTCAGTGAACGGGATAAAGGGTTGATTCGCATGCGAAGTGTAACTAATTATGTAATGGGTATTTTTTTGGTTTGCGCTGGATTGGTGTTTTTATTTCCAACAGAAAAAACTGCACCCTTTATTAATAAGTACGATTCGTCAATGATAAAGTTATTTGCCATTATTTGTTTTATTTATGGCTTTTTTAGAATTTACAGAGGTTATAAAAAGAACTATTTTAGGGAGCGCTAATATGAAAAAAAGACAGATTTTTAATACGGGATGTTTTATAATTATTACACTTGTTTTTTTTAGCTCTTGCAAAGGAAAATCAAAGGAATATGGCGCTTCAGATACTCCTTCAAAAGGTATTATAAATATAAGTGTGGATGAGTCGTTTGCACCTGTAATGAAGGAGCAGATTGCGATGTATGAAGCTTCTTTCCCTGGCACAAAAATTAATGCATCGTACAAAACAGAAGCCGATTGTTTAAAAGATTTCTTTAATGATTCTTTAACCAGAATGATGATTGTAACTCGTGGTCTGACACCGAATGAAGAAAAAGTGATGACACAAAAACTTTCTTTCAATCCAGGCTGGAATGAACTTGCTTCGGATGCAATTGCCATTGTAGTAAATAAAAATAGTGTAGACACATTATTTTCGCTAAGTCGGTTACAAGAGCAACTTACAGGTAAAATAAACAGATCGCAAACTGTAGTTTTTGATGGACTTAATAAGACAAGTACCGTTCGGTTTATAGAAGATTCTGTTTTAAAAGGTAGAACCTTTGATACCACTGTAGTTAGAGCAGTTAAAAATAGTGACGAGGTATTAAATTATGTATCAAAGCATGAAAATGCAATAGGTTTTGTTGGTATAAACCGTATAGGAAATCCGGAAGATACGGCACAGGTTGCCATGTTAAGAAAAGTAAAAATTGCGTATGTAAAGTGTGATGTTTGTGTTAATACACCTTATGTGTTACCCTCGCAGGAGAGTATACTAAACAGACGATACCCTTTGGTACGTGGTTTGTATTATGCCATCAAAGAAAATTATACAGGTTTAGGTTCTGGTTTTGTTTCATTTTTAAAATACGAAAGAGGACAGTTAATTTTTAGAAGAGCGTACTTAGGTCCGTCAATGTTATTCGGTTTAAGAACAGTTAATTTAAATGATAAACTTCCAGGAAATTAAATTCTAACGTTTAATAATGAAACAAATACTTTAAAATTGTATTTGAAAACTTAAAAAGAGAAAATGAGAAACATGAAAACACTTTTACTAGCGATGGTTGCAATACTTTTTGCAGGATCTGTTTTTGCACAAAGTATCGATGATGGAAAAAAGTTTTTATACTACGAAAGATATAAAAGCGCAAAGGATATTTTTCAAAAATTATCTACAGGAAATCCTGCAGATGAAACAGCAGCCTATTATTTAGGACAAGCCATGATTGGTTTAGAAGATGTTGCCGGAGCAAAGGCATTGTATCAACAAAAATTGTTGGCAACACCTAATAGTCCTCTAATACTTGCAGGTATGGGGCATGTAGAATTGTTGGAAGGTAAAACTGCCGATGCCCGTAATAGATTTGAGACTGCTATCTCTTTAAGTGCTGGTAAAAGAATTGATGTACTAAACGCCATAGGTGCACCAAACAGTGATCCAGAAATAAAAAATGGTGATGCAAACTATGCCATTGATAAATTAAAAATGGCAACTACTATTAAAGGTTTTAAAGATCCTGAAGTATGGGCAAACCTTGGTGATGCTTATAGAAAAAATAGTGATGGTGGTGCGGCAATACAATCGTATGACGCTGCTTTAAGGTTAGATCCTAATTATGCAAGAGCTATTTATAGAAAAGGTCGTTTGTACCAGTCTCAGGGTAGAATGCAGGAGAATCTATACAGTGGATTTTATAATGATGCCATTGCAAAAGATGTTAAGTATGCCCCGGTGTACAATACCTTATTTAATTATTATTACGAAACAGATGTGCCGAAAAGTGCCCAGTATTTAGAAAAATGGTTATCTAATTCTGATAATGATCCTAAAGCATGTTTTTACAGAGCTAATATTTTGTATGCACAAGCTAAATATGCAGAAGCTATCAAAAAAGCTGATGAGTGTGTAGCTGCAGATGGTGCAAACATTTATCCTAAAATCTATCAGGTAAAAGCCTTCTCTTTATTCAAATTAGGAGACTCTTCAAATTCTAAAACTAATTTCGAGCAATATTTTAAAACTCAAAATTCTGACAAAATTTTTGGTGGTGATTATGCTGCTTATGCTGCTGTTTTAAATAAATCTCCCGGTAATGAAAAGCTGGTGGTAGAATATTACGGCAAGGCTGTAATGTTAGATAGTGTGCCGGCTAACAAGATTTCATACCTCAAGGAATTAGCAAATACTTACAGAAATCAAAAAAACTTCGGTGAATCAGCTAAATGGTTTAATCAAGTTATTTCTTTAAAAACGAATTATTCCAACGTGGATTTATATAATGCAGGTTATGATTATTTCCGTGCAGGAATGTTTGATTCATCCGTTGCAGTATTTAATAAATATACTTCTAAGTATCCTGATGATATTTTTGGGTATTATATGATTGCTAAAGCAAATGGAGGTATTGATACTACACTTACAACCGGTTTAGCTTTAAATTCATACTTGAAAGCGATTGAAATTGGGGAAAAAGTTGCTGATAAAAGTAAAGTAAAAGATCAGCTTGTTGGGGCTTATACTTTTATGATGCAGTATTCTTATAATATAAAGAGAGACCAGGCTGCGGCTATAGCATATGCAGACAAAGCACTTGCTTTAGATCCTACTGATACGCAGTCTATAAAAAACAAAGATTTTGTCTCTAAAAATGACCCCGGTCCAAAACCTAGTGCAAGTAAACCAAAGTCTTCGTCACCTAAAAAGAAATAACAAGTAGATAAAAAATTGAATATTAAAGTTCCGCTAGTAAACTGCGGAACTTTTTTTCGTTTATATAATTTCGCAATGGGCATGGTATATTGAGCTCGCTGACTTAAATTTGCCTAATTTAATAGCAGTATTTATGAGATTTTTTTTTCTAAGAATCGTTGAAAACGGTACTATCAATTATCTTCCAATATTGCTGCAGATTATTTTTGCAGTTGGTTTTGTCGCAACCATGATTATTGCCTCTGCCAAATTTGGTCCTAAAAGACCGGGAACTGATAAACTTGTAAATTTTGAAAGTGGCATCGAAATAAAAGGTAATGCCCGTCAGCCGATGGCTATTAAGTATTTCTTAATTGCCATCTTATTTGTTTTGTTTGATGTGGAAGTTATTTTCTTTTATCCTTACGCAGTTAATTTTAGAGATTTTGCAAAAGATCCTGCAATGGGATGGCATACTTTTTTAGCAGTAATTATGTTTGTAGGCTCATTTCTTGCAGGCTTTATTTATATATTCAAGAAAGGTGCATTAAACTGGGAAGATTAAAGCTCAATTAGATAATGTGAAAACTTGCTAATGTGCTAACAGGGAACATGAAAAATAAAGGTTCTTTTATTTAATTATAGGTTTAAAATAATATTATAAATCGCTATTTGCATTAATGTTAAGAGTGTAAAAAATTAGCACATCAGCATATTAGCTCATCGTAAAAAAAATGTCACGTCCCGTACAATATAACAACACCGTAAAATTTGCCGGTATTCCCGAGGGTTACATGGGCGAAGGGTTTATGGCAACAAACTTTGAAAAAGTTGTGAGCCTTGCCCGTAAAAATTCTATTTGGCCATTGCCATTTGCAACAAGTTGCTGTGGTATTGAGTTTATGGCAACAGCGGCCAGTCATTATGATATTGCCCGCTTCGGTAGCGAGCGTATGAGTTTTTCTCCTCGGCAATGCGATTTGTTGATGGTAATGGGTACCATTTCCAAAAAAATGGGGCCGATTTTAAAACAGGTGTACCTACAAATGGCAGAGCCTCGTTGGGTAATAGCGGTAGGTGCTTGCGCTAGCAGCGGTGGTATTTTTGATACGTATTCAGTAATGCAAGGAATTGATCAGGTAATTCCGGTAGATGTATATGTACCAGGTTGTCCACCAAGACCTGAAGCTATTTTAGATGGTTTTATGAAGGTGCAAGAGCTGGTGCACGCCGAAGGTTTAAGAAGAAGAGAAAGTGATCAGTATAAAGATTTGATGAACAGCTACGGGATACAATAAAATTATCGAGCTTATAATTTCTATATAATAAAATGGCATTAACCAACGAAATAGTACAACAAAAACTTACCGATAAATTTGGAGAACATCTTACTTCTTGGGAACAACCTTATGGTATGCTTACGTTCGTAGCCGAAAAAGATATAAATATAAAAGTATTGCAGTTTTTGTTTGATGATGAAGCTTTGAAATTTCGTTTTCTTACAGATTTGCAAGCTGTACATTATCCTGATAACAAAGGAGCAGAATTAGCTGTAGTGTATCATTTACATAATCTGGTAGATAATATTCGCATTCGTTTTAAGGTATTTACAGACATACAAAAGCCGGATGTTTTTACAGCAACTGGTGTGTATGAATCAGCCAATTTTATGGAGAGAGAAACCTATGATTTTTACGGAGTAAATTTTGTGGGTCATCCAAATTTAATTCGCATTTTAAATGTAGATGAGATGGATTATTTTCCGATGAGAAAAGAATTTCCATTGGAGGACCAAACGAGAATTGACAAGGATGACGAGATGTTTGGAAGATAAAATTGACGGCTATGAAAGTATTTTTTTCAAAAGAGAATTATTTATCATCATTAAAAATACAAACTATAGTGATGGGTATTCTTGTGGTAGTTAATTTTTTTAATTGGAATAAAACCGAAACTGATAAAACCTTGTATTCAATAGGTATATTGGTTTGGAGCTTCGGTTTTATAATAAGTTTATATCGGGTTATTGTTTTATCAAAAGAAAGAAGAGGATTTCTGGAAAGTAATTCAGAAAATAAATAAAAACCGTTAACGCAAATAATGAGCGAACACATACTTTTACCGGAAGGAAGTTTAGAAAAGCAAACAACCACGCTTAACCTTGGTCCCACGCACCCTGCAACCCATGGTGTATTTCAAAATATTCTTGAAATGGATGGTGAGCGTATATTGAAAGCTACATCAACCGTTGGGTACATTCACAGAGCATTTGAAAAAATTGCGGAGCGTAGACCTTTATACCAAATTACACCACTCACAGATCGTTTAAATTATTGCTCATCGCCCATTAATAATATGGGCTGGCATATTACCTGCGAAAAATTACTTGGGTTAAAATTACCAAAGCGGGTAGATTATTTACGAGTTATCATAATGGAACTTGCCCGCATAAGCGATCACCTTATTTGCAGTTCAATTATGGGTGTTGATACCGGTGCGTTTACCGGTTTCCTTTATGTTATGCAATACCGTGAATTGATCTATGAAATTTATGAAGAAGTTTGTGGTAGCAGACTTACAACTAATATTGGTAGAATAGGTGGTTTTGAAAGAAATTTTACCAACAAAGCCTTTGAAAAATTAGAGAAATTTTTAGCTGAATATCCAAAAACATTAAAAGAGTTTGAAAACCTTCTTACTCGCAATAGAATCTTTATTGACAGAACAACCGGGGTTGGACCAATATCTGCTGAACGTGCATTGAATTATGGCTTTACAGGTCCAAATTTAAGAGCATCTGGTGTAGATTATGATGTGCGTGTACATACACCATACAGCAGTTACGAAGATTTTAAGTTTACTGTTCCTATAGGTACAACCGGCGATTGCTACGATCGTTTTTTAGTGCGTAACCAGGAAATGTGGCAGAGTATAGAAATTATTAAACAGGCATACCAAAAAGTACAGGAATTTAAAGGCACAGATGCAGATGTTTATCATGCAGATGCACCTGCTTATTATTTGCCCGAAAAGAAAGATGTTTATACAAAAATGGAAGCGCTTATTTACCATTTTAAAATTGTGATGGGCGAAACTGAAATGCCGGTGGGCGAAGTTTATTCATCGGTTGAAGGTGGAAATGGTGAGTTAGGTTTTTATTTAATAAGCGATGGTGGCAGAACACCATACAGATTGCATTTTAGAAGACCATGCTTTATCTATTACCAGGCATATCCTGAGTTGATAAAAGACAGTATGTTAAGCGATGCCATTATAACAATGAGCAGTTTGAATTTGATAGCTGGAGAGTTGGATGCATAAATAATTATGAATTAAGAATGTTGAATTATGAATATTGAGTTTTCGCAAGAACAATTAAATAAGGTGGCAGAAATTATTTCCCGCTACCCTGAAGGGAAACAAAAAAGTGCTTTGCTGCCTGTGTTGCATATAGCGCAAGATAATTTTGATGGCTGGCTAGATGTGCCGGTGATGGATTATGTGGCAACATTACTTAGCATCGAACCGATTGAAGTCTATGAAGTAGCAAGTTTTTACAGCATGTACAACTTAAAACCTGTAGGTAAATATGTTTTTGAAGTGTGTCATACTGGTCCATGTATGATCAACGGCAGCGATGATATTACAGATTATATCAAACAAAAATTAAACATCAAGGTTGGTGAAACAACAGCTGATAAAATGTTTACATTGAAGACGGTGGAATGCTTAGGAGCTTGTGGTTATGCGCCGATGATGCAGTTGGGGGAACATTATAGAGAACATTTAACAAAGGAAAAAGTAGATGGAATAATTGAGGAGTGTAGAGCAAAAGCTAATTAATATGCCAAAGATTTATGAGTATTTAGGTTTAATATTTTTCTTTTATTCAAATGAGCATTTGCCAATCCATGTACATGTTTCTTTAGCTGAATTTGAAAGTAAATTTGAATTGGAATATGAAAATGGTAAGTTGATAAATATTGAATTTAGTAATGTAAAAGGAAGGTTACCATTACCTGAAAAGGAGTCCGAAGCGGCTATCAAATTTATACAGAAATACCACGAGGGTATAGTGGAAAAATGGGTCGATTTTTTTGTAAATCATAAAAAAGTAAAGTGTGAAATAATCAGCAAAAAAGTGAAAAAATGAAAGTAATAAGTGTAAAAGAAGCAAATTATATTGATGCATTTCTTTTGGAAATAATTTTTAATGACAACAAAAAAAATTTAATTGATTTTAGTCAGTTTTTTAATTCACACAACCATCCTCAGTATAATAAATACAAAAAGCTCGATAATTTTAAGAAGTTTAAGATTGAAAATGGAAACGTAGTGTGGGGGAAAGATTGGGATATGATTTTTCCTGTTTTTGATTTATATAAGGGCAAACTTAATTAGTGTCTTAAGACTTTAAAATTCTTTTAGGTTGAATAGATATAAAATTATGAAACGTGCGACGCTACCGCAATGATCAAAGAACAAATGTTCTAAAACAACAAAATAAAAATTTCGCCTTGGCGAATTTATAAATATGAGTAAAAAATTATTATTAGCAAAAGCAAATGTACCTGGCATTCGTACGTACGAAGTATACAGACGGGAGGGTGGCTATGCAAGTGTGGAGAAGGCGCTTAAGATGAAGACCGAGGACATTGTGGAAGAAGTTAAGAAAAGTGGTTTGCGGGGCAGAGGTGGCGCAGGTTTTCCTACGGGTTTAAAATGGAGTTTTATTGCCAAGCCAGAAGGCGTGCCAAGGCATTTAGTTGTGAATGCAGATGAGAGTGAACCCGGAACTTTTAAGGACAGGTATTTAATGGAATTTATTCCGCATATTTTGTTGGAGGGTATGATCGTATCGTCGTATGCACTTGGGAGCAATGTGAGCTACATTTATATTCGTGGTGAGTATGCATGGATCACTAATATTTTAGAAGATGCCATTGCAGAAGCTAAACAAAATGGCTGGCTCGGAAAAAATATACAAGGGAGCGGTTTTGATTGCGAAATTTATGTACAACGTGGCGCAGGCGCTTATATTTGCGGAGAAGAAACAGCATTGATTGAATCGCTTGAAGGTAAGCGTGGCAACCCAAGAATAAAACCGCCATTTCCGGCTGTAAAAGGCGTTTGGGAGCGGCCAACTGTTGTAAATAATGTTGAGACAATTGCTGCGGTTGTACCCATCATAAACGAAGGTGGAGAAGAATATGCAAAAATTGGAATTGGAAAAAGTACAGGTACGAAATTAATATCGGCATGTGGCAATATTAATAAGCCTGGTATTTATGAAATAGATATGACGATTTCTGTAGAAGAATTTATTTACAGCGACGAATATTGTGGTGGTATTGCAAATGGTAAAAGATTAAAAGCTTGCATTCCAGGTGGTTCGTCCGTACCTATTTTGCCTGCAAATTTATTGCTTACAACGGCCAAAGGCGAAAAGCGTTTAATGAATTATGAAAGCTTAAGCGATGGTGGTTTTGCGACAGGTAGCATGATGGGCAGTGGTGGTTTTATTGTGTTGGATGAAGACCAGTGTATTGTTCGCAATACATATACACTTGCACGTTTTTATCGCCACGAAAGTTGCGGCCAGTGCAGTCCGTGCAGAGAAGGAACCGGCTGGATGGAAAAGATTCTGCAAAAAATAGAAACAGGAAAAGGGGAAATGAAGGATACAGATTTGTTGTGGGACATTCAAAGAAAGATAGAAGGAAATACCATTTGTCCGTTGGGAGATGCGGCGGCATGGCCGGTAGCTGCTGCTATCAGGCATTTTAGAGATGAGTTTGAGTGGCATATCATGAACCCTGAATTGTGCCTTACAGAAAATTATGGATTAAGACATTATGCAGATGAAATTCATGTGCCGGTAACTGCATAATTAGACAGTATAAATGTTTAAAAAAATTCTATTTATACCAAGGGCACTGTCAGATTTATTAAAAGTTCTTTTACATAAAAATATTTCTTTTGCTGAAAGATTGAGTATTGCAAAAGCGTTAGGCAAATTAAAAATTGCTTCACTGCACGCAACTATTAATAAGCCATACACGTTTTTACTAGGCAAAAATTATATCCATTGCCTGTATAATAAAAACCTAGGTTTTTTGTTGAAAGAAATTTTTGCTGATGAAGTGTATAAGGTAAATGAAAATGCAACAGTGAGAAGTGTATTGGATATCGGTGCAAACATTGGTTTAGCAGTAGCATATTTCAAAATGAAGTTTCCTTCTGCTAACATAGAATGTTACGAACCGGATGAAAATAGTTTTGCATTGTTGCAAAAAAATGTAAAAGAAAACAGTTGGGAAAATGTAAAATGTTACAGAGAAGCAGTAAGCAAGAAAGATGGTTTTTTATTTGGAGCTCCTCTTGAAGAAATGGCTTCGGTGAATAGTAAGTTTACTTCGAATGAGAGTGATGAAAAAAACAAAGTCCCATCAAAAGATATTGCTGTTATTTTGCAGCAACCGTTTGATGTTGTAAAAATGGATATTGAAGGAGCAGAGTGGGATGTATTTAATAGAATTATGCAAGATAATTTAATAACAAAAGTAAATTATTGGTTTGTTGAATTTCATGGAATAGAAAATAACCAAAAGCAGTTAGAGGAAATACTACACTGTTTTATGCAGAATGGATACCAAAGGGAAGAGAGAAAAGAAGTGTTTTATTTATAAAAATATTTAGAAGGCAGTTTGAAAATAGCTAATGAATTTTATAGACAACATAGAAATAAAAAATTTTAAATCGATACGCCATCAAAAAATTGAAGGCTGCAAGCGAATTAATGTTTTTGTGGGGCCACCGAATGTGGGAAAAAGTAATATTCTGGAAGCACTGGGATTATTTACTATCACAGGAAATGAATTGCCATTTTCTGATTTTGTAAGAATGGGAAAACCTACTACTCTTTTTTTTAACGGGGCAATTGAAAATCAAATTCAGATTATATTAAATGAATTTTATAGAGCGAAAATAAACTATGATAAAGAAGGGCTCTTGGTATCAATGCAAGAAATTAGATATACAGATGATGATTTTGAAAATGTTGATGAAGAAATCCTTAAAAGTGGAGTCTTAAATGAAGCAGATCCCAGGGATAAAATAAATATTAAGGGTGGTTTTTTTATTCACGGTAGTACTAGTAAAATTAGTGATTTAAGTGGATATTCTCAATTGTGTATTTATAATGATTTAAAAGAAGATAGACTCACATCTAGAGATAAAAAAAATGTCCCCATTTTGAAATATGAATTTAAAAAAGATATAAAATATGATTCAAAATCAGCTTGGAATTTAAATCAACCTTACGGAGAAAATATATTTGAAATAATATCTACAAAAGATGAATTACATACATCAATAACAGAGATACTTGATAGCTATGGTTTAAATTTTTTGTACGATTCAGAACTTCAAGAATACAAAATTTTGAAAATGGCGGGAAACAAATTTTTTACTGTACCATATTTCATGACTGCCGATACGTTGCGAAGATTGATTTTCCACAAGGCTGCGGTAATGTCAAACAAAAACTCTGTACTTCTTTTTGAAGAACCTGAAGCAAATTGTTATGAGCCATATATAATGGAAATTACAAACACTATAAAAAATGATAAAAACAATAATCAATTTTTTATAATAACGCATAGCCAATATGTAATTGACGAATTAATGAGAGATGAAGAAAGCAGAAATGATACGAATATTTATTTGGTAGGACTAGATAATAATGAAACGAAAATAAAATTATTAAGTGAAGAAGCAAGTAAATATGCATATCAAACTGGATTAAATTTATTTTTTAATTACCAAACCCTTTGGGATGAAAATTAAAAAATATGAAGAGTTCGATAAGAGTTGAATGCTGGGGTGATAATTATTTTTTTGGAAAGTTATTGTCAGACAAAAGTTTAATAAGAAAAGAAAAAAATAAGTCTGAAGTATTTAAAAGCATTAAGGAAAGAGGTCGAGGTATATTCTCAGTTTGTATAGTCGATAATGATGGAGACAAAATCGAACCATTTTTAGGATCTTTAGAAATTGAACAAAGATTTTTTATTTGTGATGAGATTGAAATAATTAAAATAAAAGATAATCCATATTTTGTCTTGCAATTGTTTCCAAAAGAATTTGAAAAATGGATTGAGAAATACATTAGTGAGCATTGTGGTTTAGGGTTAGAGGATTTTGGATATAAAACCTATAAAGAATTTGAAGAAGATTCAAAAGTTATTCCTGAAAGATTAAATCATAGTATAAGATTTATTTCGTTGATTGATTTTGTTTTAAAAAACTGTGATGAAACAGAAAATCATATAAAGCGAATTAAAAAAATTTTAAAATATTTAATGTTGCACAACTACGCCGCCGATATAAACGAATTAAAAAATGTCTGAAGAAATAAAAAAACCAAATTTTAAAGTAACCATTGATAACATCACTATAGATGTAGCACCCGGTACAACGGTATTAAATGCCGCACGTATGATTGGTGGCGATGTTACACCACCTGCCATGTGTTACTACAGTAAGCTGGAAGGTAGTGGCGGTAAATGCAGAACTTGTCTCGTAGAGGTAGCTGCAGGCTCAACAGCAGACCCACGACCAATGCCGAAGTTGGTGGCTAGTTGTCGTACTACGGTAATGGATGGCATGATCGTAAAAAATATTACCAGCGAAAAAGTCCAGGATGCCCGTGCAGGTGTAGTAGAGTTTTTATTGGTTAATCATCCGCTGGATTGCCCGATTTGTGACCAGGCAGGAGAGTGTCATTTGCAGGATTTGGGTTACGACCATGGGCGTGCAGGAACCCGTTACCAGTTTGCCAGAAGAACATTTGTAAGAGAAGATATTGGTCCATACATTCAGTTGCACATGACGAGGTGTATACTTTGTTATCGATGTACATATATTGCAGACCAAATTACAGATAAGCGTGTGCATGGCATTGTTGACAGAGGTGACCATGCTGCTATTTCAACTTATATTTCAAAAGCGGTTGACAATGATTTTAGTGGAAATATGATTGATGTTTGCCCAGTTGGAGCATTAACTGATAAGACTTTCCGATTTAAAAATAGGGTATGGTTTACAAAACCTGTAGATGCACATCGCAATTGCGAAAACCCAAAATGTTGTGGCAAAGCTACCTTGTGGCTTAGAGGGAATGAAGTTTTTAGAGTAACGGCACGCAAAGATGAGTGGGGAGAAGTACAGAGTTTTAATGGTAAACCTGGATGGATTTGCAATACCTGCAGGTTTGATAAAAAAGAAACTGCAGACTGGACAATTGAAGGTGTAACTACCATTAGTCGCCACTCTGTTATTGGCGCCAACAAATACAAAGTATTGGAGATGCCTAATGAAATAATGACGAAAGTAATGAGTGGCAGAGCACCAAAATTGTTAATGGATATACATTCAGTAAGTGAAGTAAATAGGGCAGGTTTGGATTTAAGTGAAATAGACGGTCCTGCGCATTCAGATGATTTTGAGCAAATGCCGGAAGTAAAAGAATTTGGTAACCAATAATATGATGATAACAGCAGAACAAATAAATTTATTGAAAGATGTTATTGTGCAAACAATGCAGCCGGAGAAAGTGTATTTATTTGGCAGTTATGCGCATGGTGTCCCCAACGAGGATAGTGATGTAGATATATTAATTGAGGTGGAAAAAACGGATTTACCAAAGGTTGAAAGAAATTTAAAAGTGTGGAGTGCAATGGATAAATACAAACAGTTACATTTCTCAAAAGATATTTTTATTTTCACAACGGAGGAAATGAACGACTGGAAAGATTTAAAAAATTCTTTTATAAACAACGCATTGTTTCAAAGTAAAACCCTTTATGAAAGAAACTAAAGATTTACTAATAAGATGGATGCAATTTGCACGAGAAGATTTAATAGTTGCCAAAGAAATTCTAAAAAGTGAGTTTCCTGTTTACAGAGCTGTATGTTTTCAATGCCAACAAAGTGCAGAAAAATATCTTAAAGCTTATCAGATTCTAAATGAAATCAGGGTTATTAAAACGCATAATTTAGTGGCCATTATAGATACTTTAATTGACTATGATAAAAATATTGAACAATTTATATCAAAGTCTAAAGAATTAACCAACTATGCCGTATCATTTAGATATCCAGACGATTTTGAAGATATTACAAAGCAACAAGTAGAAGATTCAATTTTGTTAGCCACCGAAATCGAAAAATATATAACCGAAAAAATTGTACTTTAATTTATGTTCCTATCTATCGAACTCGCAACCATCATTGAAAAACTCGTACTCATTGTAATAGTAGTAATGGGATCTTTAGTTGTTGCCATGTACACCACATTTGCAGAACGAAAAGTAGCAGGTTGGTTACAGGATCGTCCGGGACCAAACAGAGCAGGACCTTTTGGGATGTTTCAACCATTGGCGGATGGATTAAAACTTTTTTTTAAGGAAGAAATTATTCCAAATTTTTCTTCTAAAGCCTTATTTGTAATGGGTCCTGCATTGGCAATGATGACAGCTATTATGACAAGTGCCGTAATTCCATGGGGCGATAAAGTAATTTTATTTGACCGAGAAATTTCTTTGCAAATTGCCGATATAAATATTGGAATATTATATGTTTTTGGCGTAGTAAGTTTAGGCGTTTATGGTATTATGATAGGTGCATGGGCAAGTAATAATAAATACTCATTAATGGGAGGCCTACGTGCTGCTTCACAAATTATAAGTTACGAATTGGCAATGGGTATTGCATTAATAGCATTGCTGATGTTTACAGGCACACTAAGTTTAAAAGAAATGGTGGTGCAGCAACAGCAAGGCCATTGGAATATCATTTATCAACCGCTTGGGTTTTTAATATTCATTATTTGTGCATTCGCAGAGTGTAATCGTACACCTTTCGATCTTGCAGAAGCTGAGAGTGAATTAATAGGCGGATATCACACAGAATATTCCTCCATGAAACTTGGTTTCTATCTTTTTGCAGAATATATAAATATGTTCATTAGTAGTGCTGTGATGGCAAGTTTATATTTCGGCGGTTATGATGTACCGTTTTTTAATGAAGCTGCTCATGCAGATATGGGCAACTGGCTTGCGTTGATTGGTCTGGGAGCATTTTTAATAAAGATTGTAATTTTCATTTTTATATTTATGTGGGTACGCTGGACGATACCGAGGTTTCGCTATGACCAACTGATGCATTTGGGATGGAGAATATTAATTCCATTGGCATTATTCAATATGTTGGCAACAGGTGGCGCAATTCTTTATTTTGGAAAATAAAAGTTTAAAAGAAAATTATAATCGCACTAAATAAAGCACATTAAACCACTATTTTTGCAACCATTGAAAAAACTATGCAGGCATTAACAAACAGAGCTGAAAGTGTAAACCGCAAACCAATGAATTTTTGGGAGCGCATGTATCTGCCTGCCATTTTTAAAGGAATGCTTATCACATTCAGGCATATTTTTACAAGAAATCCCACCATACAATATCCAGAGCAAAAAAGAGAATTCAGCCCGGTATTCCGTGGCTTACAAATATTAAACAGAGACGAAGAAGGTCGTGAAAACTGTACTGCGTGCGGTTTATGCGCAGTTGCCTGTCCCGCAGAGGCCATAACTATGGAAGCTGCAGAAAGATTACCCGGCGAAGAACATTTGTACAGAGAAGAAAAATATGCAGCCAAGTATGAAATAAATATGTTGCGCTGTATTTTTTGTGGATTGTGCGAAGAAGCTTGTCCTAAAGATGCTATTTATTTAAGCGAAACATTTACACCGGCTGATTACCAGCGAAAGCAATTCGTGTACAATAAAGAGGATCTTTTAATACCAAATCCTGTTACCGATAAAGAGGCATACGAAAAAGCATTGGGTAACAGACCTAAAAAACATTTGGATAATTAAGTAAGATGGGCATTACAACAATTTCTTTTATACTGTTATCAATCATGGCCATCGGAAGTGGAACTATGATGATTTTGAGTAAAAATCCAGTAAACAGTATTCTTTGGCTGATAGTTTTATTCTTCGCAATATCAGGTCATTATATTTTGTTGAATGCACAGTTTTTAGCAATTGTAAATATCATAGTTTACGCAGGTGCTATTATGGTATTGTTTTTATTTGTAGTGATGTTGATGAATTTAAATGCTGAGAGCGAGCCTGCAAAAAATCATCGTCTTCAATTTATAGCTATTATATCAGGCGGCAGTTTACTATTAATTTTATTATCAGCGCTTATGACGGTTAAAGATGCGCATCCGGTAATGGTTGCAGGTGGAAATGCTGGGTTAATAAAAACACTTGGAAAAGTGCTTTTTACAGATTATGTACTTCCATTTGAAATAAGCAGTGTATTGTTTTTAAGTGCAATGGTTGGTGCAGTGGTTATTGGAAAGAAAGACTAATAATAAAATATTGATTTAGTTGGTTTGAATTTATTACATGAAAAAGATTTTAATCATATTATCCATTGCTTTTTTTGCTTTTGCAAATAGTACAAATGCACAAATTAAGGTTGAAGATATTATTGGAAAGGTTACTGAATTGCTTGGTAAGAAGGAGTTGCTCACAGTAAAAAAAGGATTTAATCCGGTTTTTTCATTAGGTAAACTACAAATAAAACAGGTTGGTTTGTTAGGCTAAAAATTAAAAGGTATTGAGGTGCTTGGTAATATTTTCAACAGCAAAGGAGTGCAGG
>JBBRPX010000039.1:0-20650 GCA_038227505.1 Chitinophagales bacterium | reverse complement strand
GCCCCTCATGGCCGATGGTACTGCACAAAAATGTGGGAGAGTAGGTAGTTGCCATATTTATTATTTAAACCCTTTCTACTTAACGTATTAAGGGTTTTTTTATGTATTAAATTTTGTAGGAAGAGTAGGTAGTTACCCCCGCAATGCTGCCGGGCCGGCATATTTATTAAAAAAGCCCTTCAGTAAACTGGAGGGCTTTTTTATTGCTCATAACTCAACGAAACTATCATCCCATATCTTTCAGAGAAGTTAATCCGCTGGTTGGTCTACGAACGATACTGCGCAAAAATGTGGAAGATTGGGTAGCCGCCCCCAACAATCCTATAGGTATAGGACCCCCGCAGTGCTGATGGCGCAACCCCTTCGAAATGCTGTGGGAACAAATATATTTGTATAAAAAAAGTTTTATATAATTCTTTTATATACTAATTTTGTATTTTAAGTTTTTGTATCACTCTATCAAATAACTATAAAAAATGAACTGCATGAAAATTATTACCCTGTTTACCTTGTCCCTTTTATTTGCTTTTATTAGCCGGTCCCAGCAATTATTAAAAGTTACCTCAGGCACTGATATAACCATTTTAAGTGGTACAACATTTAGAGTAGACAGTCTCACACTCACAGCTTCTGCCGATTTTACACTGAGCAATAATACACTCAGCAAAGCTACTACTGTTGCACACAGCACAGGAGGCATTCCTTACATTGCCCGTGTGTATCAATTTGCGGGTAACACAAATCCTTTTTTAGGTACTGTGCAGATAAACTATACCGATGGAGCAGAATTGAATGGTATTCCAGAAAATGAACTCACCTTAAACGTACACAATGGATCTCTGTGGTCAGCTTTTGCTGCAACTACCAGGGATGCAAACAATAATTTTGTACTTACAAACAATGTCTCATCTGCACTGAATGAACTTACGCTTGCCAGATTATTGGCCCCGCTGCCACTAACATGGCTTTCTTTTACAGCTACCAAACAAAACCAAACGGCGCTGCTGCAATGGGCTACTGCAACGGAGCAGCATACCCGCAACTTTACCGTGCAGCACAGTACCAATGGTATGTACTGGGTAAACATAGGTTTGCAACCTGCCAACGGAAACAGTAGTAGCAGCAACCAATATGTTTTTGAGCACAGCAAACCAATAACGGGGCTTAACTATTACCGCATTTTACAAACAGATATGGATAACCGCAGCAGCTACAGCGCCGTTAGAACACTGAAGTTTACGACTGCAGCAGAAGAGTTTGTCTTCATTGGCAATCCGGTAATTAATAATATGCTGGTTGTGCAGGTAAATAACCCGCTCCATTTAGCACTATACACTACCAATGGCAAATTGCTTTGGCAGCAGCAGGCAAATGCTGGCACAAAAACAATTGATATGAGCCGGTATGCAAAAGGTACCTATTTATTAAAAGCCAATAACAGCACACAAAAAGTAGTGCTGCTATAAATAAATATTTTATAAAAACCAAACCATAAAAAATACAAACCACAAAGCTTATGAAAAATTTCTTACTTGTTTTTTTTCTGATTACAACGTTAGTTGCCCAAGCACAGGTAGGCATAGGTACTGCCACCCCTGCTGCAACTGCGCAATTGGATGTAAGCAGCACCACCAAGGGTTTTTTACCCCCAAGGATGGACTCTACACAACGCAATGCAATTGTTTCCCCCGCTGTAGGACTTACTATTTACAACACAACGCTCAAATCTGTTGAGGTTTACAACGGTACAGTTTGGTATAGTACAGCACATTACATAGGTCAAAGCTATGGTGGGGGTATTGTGTTTTATGTATATGATAACGGGCAGCATGGCCTTATTGCAGCCACTGCCGATCAAAGCACTTCAATGAGATGGTTTGGTGGTAGTTATACTAATACTCGTGCAAGAGCTGATGGTGTTGGTGCAGGACTTAAAAATACTGCAATAATAATTGCAAATCAAGGACCTGTTGACGGTGCTGCTTTTGCCGCTACGATTTGTAATGAATATTCGGTAACAGTAAATGGGGTTGTTTATGGCGATTGGTATCTCCCATCAAAACGTGAATTAAATTTACTATATATAAATAAGAATGTGGTTGGCGGTTTTGCTACTTTCGTTTTTTGGAGTTCTACGGAGGTTGTTGACGGCAACGCATGGTACCAGAATTTCGGCGATGGTAACCAGGGCGGCACCAATGAGAGCAGCGCCTCCTATGTGCGTGCTATTCGGGCTTTTTAACAATTTATCTATTTAACTATTTAAATATTACCGCGAAGCGGTCGATTTCTGAAAAATATGGCTTTGTACTATGATTTACCGGTTTACCGAAATACATATCAACTTATTTTGAAAATATTTGAATGTACCAAAGATTTTTCAAAAGAATATAAATACACACTTGGTCAGGATATGAAACGGGATGCCTTGCAGCTGGTGCGTAGTATTTACAGAGCTAACAAAGCAACCAACAAAAAAGAACATTTGGAAATATTTTTAGATGATTTTGAATTATTGAAATTAGAAATTCGCCTATGTGTTGATATGAGGGTATTGCCCATTAAAAAACAAGCGGAGTTGAGTTTATTAATGGATAGTATAGGTAAACAGATTACAGGTTGGAGTAAAAGTCAACCTGCATAATGCCAGAATTACTGCTGCTACGGTGGCAGTGAGAGAGCAATTTTTGTTTAAAAGCGATAAAGGGACTGTTTGCAAAAGCAGTTAAAATGAGCAAAATTTTTTTCTTATAGAAATGAACTTTGCTATAATAAGTGCAAGACGCTTTGTATTTAGATAAACACCTTTATTTAATGTGGTTGGCGGTTTTGCTAATAACAATTATTGGAGTTCTACGGAGGTTGATAACAACAACGCATGGAACCAGAATTTCAACAATGGTAACCAGAACAACAACAATAAGAACAACACAAACTATGTGCGTGCTATTCGGGGTTTTAAACAAAAAAACAAGCGTCCGAAATAAAATTCGGACGTTTTTATTAAAAAGGCAATGCAAGTAACACTATTTTCAAAATCAGAATCAACAGTTTTAAAAGAGGGCTTTACATTAGAAGAAGTTTTTGAAGCCTACTTTTCTTGCCGTAGTAACAAGCGCAATACCATTAATGCGCTCGCTTTTGAACTGGATTATGAAAGCAACCTTATTCAACTTTGGAAAGATATCAATGATGGAAGCTACCAGCCGGGCAAGTCCATTGCTTTTATTGTACACAAACCCGTGCAACGTGAAATTTTTGCGGCAGATTTTAGAGATCGAGTGGTGCATCATCTCATCATCAACAAACTAAATCCGTTTTTTGAAAAAGAGTTTATTCAAGACAGTTATGCTTGCCGTGTGGGCAAAGGCACACATTATGGAATTAGTAGAGCCAACAAATTCATTCGCCAGTGTTCTCAAAATTATACAAAGGATTGCTATGTGTTGAAATTAGATATTGAGGGTTTCTTTATGCATATCAACAAAGAAATTCTTTTTAGTTGCTTAGAAAAATTCATTGAAGCAAAATACAAACTGCAGGATAAGGAACTGGTATTGGCAATCTGTCATAAAATCATTTTTAATAGTCCAATCGAAAACTGCATCATAAAAGGTAGTTCTAAAAACTGGGATGGCCTTCCAAAAAACAAAAGCTTGTTTCAAAGTCCAGCAAATTGCGGTTTGCCCATTGGGAATTTAACCAGTCAGATATTCGCTAATTATTACATGAGTGTATTTGATCATTTCATAAAAAAAGAAATTGCTATTCGTTATTATGGTAGATATGTTGATGATTTTATAATAGTTCATCTTGATAAAGAATTTTTAAAATCACTCATTCCAATACTTTCCAACTTTTTACTTTCCAACTTACAACTCACCTTACATCCCAAAAAAATATACTTGCAGCACTACACCAAAGGCGTTAAGTTTTTAGGAACGGTAATAAAACCCAACCGCATTTATATAGCCAACCGCACCAAAGGAAATTTTTATGCTGCCATACAAAAGCAAAATGTATCCATTAAAAATGGTAGGCCGGGAAAAAAAGGAATATCAAATTTCTTAAGCAGTATGAATTCATATTTAGGGATAATGAAACATTATAAAACCTACAATCTAAGAAAAAGAATGCTGTTTAAAAACCTGCACGCCGGTTGGTGGAATGATGTATACCTGAGTGGGGGTGTGGGTAAATTTGTTCTTAAACAAAAGCAGGTAAAAAGCAGCCTGTTTCGGGTTATAAAATCAATCTAAATCATGCCCATTTATTTTAAAAGGAGCAATACGTTCTTTGCCGAGGGTGTTCACCTCTTCCCATACCGAACAGAGAAGTTAAGCCCCTCATGGCCGATGGTACTGCACAAAAATGTGGGAGAGTAGGTAGTTGCCATATTTATTATTTAAACCCCCTTCATTTATTTGAATGGGGTTTTTTTATGGGTTGTGGTGTAATGCTATTCAGAGATAATGAAATTGTATTTCATCATCCCTGCAGTATTCTTAATTTTATAGGATCGGGGAAATTTGAACTGATCATGCTATGCTATTGCAATGATAATTTCACCTTAAATTAAATAAAAACATCTGTTTAATTTTGTTGCATTTAATAGTACATAATTTCTAAAAAATGCAACTATTGCTGCATGGTTTGTCAGGTTGTAAAGTGTAATGTTTGTTTTCTAAATAACTTCTATTGAAATAGCTAAATCGAAATTGTTCTTGATTGCTTTATCTCCTAAGTTTCCAAAGAAGCTTTTTGAGTTGTATTTTATTCCGAACAAAGTTCTATCAACACTAATTTTTGCCTTGATGGTTTTGCCGGTACTATTTTTTTTAATTTTTATGGGGATTGTTAGTGGCTTTGTAATTCCTTTTACGGTGAGTTTACCGATTGCATTTGCGGAGGAGTCATTTATATACTCAATCTTATCTGCCTCAAATATGGCGGTGGTAAACTTGGCTACGTCAAAGAAGTCTTTATCTTTTAAATGCGTTTCTAAATCTTTGTTCTCGTGGGTGATGCTTTGCATATCGATTGTGAAAGTTGCACTCTTCAAAGTATCCCCTTGCATTTGAACATCGTAATTTTTTGATTTTATTGTGCCCATTAAGCTATATCCTCCAAGTTCGCCATAACCCGTCCAACTGATATTTGATTTGATAACTATAGCATTTTTAGTTGTTGCGTTTACCAACTTGCCTTCGGTTTCAATAGGTGCAGTGCCTTTTACAATTCTGCCATTTTTATCTTTTGCTAAGTAATACCACATCGCATCTCCGCCTTTTAAACTTTTGTCTCTCCTCCAACTTTCATTGTCTGTATAAATAACGCCTTTTTTTAGCAAGCCATCTTTACAATTGTAATATGCTTCAAACTCTTTTGGAGACATAGAAATCCGTAAATACCAACCCTTATCTGTATAAACAAAACTGCCGTACTCAATAATTTGAAGATCTTCTTTGGTTTGAATGGTTGTGTTGTGTTTCCAAATGTAAATGCTGTCTTCGAAAGTAGCATAGCATGGGTTTGGATAATGTGCAGCAATAATTTCGTTCGGTAAGTCTCTCAGTTTATCTGGAAATAACCTGCCGTCAGGTTTAAAACCATCTTTATAATTTAAGCTGTTGTTTACAGACTTCTCTGTGGCGTTTGCTGTTTGAACTCTGTTTGTGGCAGCATTTTGCCTGCATGCTAAAAGAAATAGAACTGCTGTAGTTACTTGTAAAATGAAAGTTTTCATGTTTTTATATTTTAGATTTGAAACACAAAAATAGATTGGCTACAGACGGATAAAGACCTGAAATAGGTTTTGGGACTTATTGCCAGTCAAAAAATAATTAACTGAAAATGAGTGAGATGACTCCGATAATTCTTAATATGGGACTTATTGTACCGTTGTTTTTTGCTCTTTTGGGGATGAGCCTGTAATTTCTTTAAAAATTCTGTTGAAAGTAGATTTAGAATTGAAGCCACAATCGTACGCCAACCCCATTATAGAAAGGTGTTCATATTTGCCCGATGCTCTCTTTTCTTTAAAGAGATTTACCCGATATTCGTTTATAAACAGAGAAAAGCTTTTTTGAAGTCCGTTGTTAATGGTGTAAGAAATTGTTTTTGTGCTGTAGCCTAATTTTTTTGCAAGATCTGCAATGGTTAATTCTTCATTAAGATATAATTCCTCCTTTTTAACTGTGGCTAGTATGTTTTGTAATAGTTCGTTGTTGATCTCTTTTGGTTTCCCTAACGTGACTTCGTTTTTATTTTGGGGAAGAGAACTCGTAGGTTCGGTTGGAGTAACCGGTTCGCCTTGTTGAACAATGGGTGCATGCTCCTGAACTGTTTGAATATTTTGTTGGATACCGGTTAAAGTAGTTTGATTGGCTGCATAAACTGCAATGGTAAAGATGATGATGCACCTTATAAAATCGCTTGGGAAATAGTTTTCTGAAATATTAAAGCTGTAAGAAACAATTACAAAAAAGATAGAAACGATGTAATAAAACATAAAAACATACAATAGTTTTTTAAGCCACTGTAAAGCAATTTTATCTGTATTGGAATAATAATCGTTTAGCTGGAGCTTGTAAAAATTAATTTCATTAAAAGACAGGTAGATGTAAAAGCTTACCGAGGCATATGTAATTAAAATTTGAAGCGGCTTTATAATAGTTTCATAATAGCCTGCATAGATATCATATTTTGTATCGATGGTTTGAAAAAAGCAAACAAAGTAAAAGAGAAATTGTATGAGTAAAGGAAGTAAGTGAAGAAAGACTAATTTTTTATGGATTGGTTGAAGAAAGATGAGCCTGTTTATAAAAAGATACAACAGCGGACCAATACCAAAAGACAAAATAACAGGTAAGAAATACAGCTCTGGCTTTTGACCGTAAATACCTGTAGCAATTAAAAAGTTATGAAACAGTGCACCTACACAAACCAATACCAAGGCAGATAAATACCTGTTTGCTTCTTTGTTTGACTTAATTATAAGCAGACTGATAGCAGCTATCACACCGACGATGATCCCTATAATTAAAAGGACAACATTAAGTGTAAAATTAATAGTCATGTGTAATCTGGTAAAAAATTATGGTTATTTGGTATTTTCTAATTGCTGAAGTGTGGCAAACTCCAATGCTTTTTCGTGTGTAGCATTTAAATTTACCGGTGGTGCTACACCTGCATCGTAAGCTTCCTTCCAACGGGTGGCGCAAAGACACCAATTATCGCCGGCTTTTAAACCCGGAAAATTATATTGAGGCATTGGCGTTATTAAGTCGTTGCCTTTGGATTTTGAGAATTGCAAAAACTCATCGGTTAGCATTGCGGCTATTACATGTACGCCTCTATCAGACGCACCTGTGGAGCAAAAGCCATCCCGGTAGTAGCCGGTTAATGGATCAGTCCCTGCCATTTTAAGATCTGTACCCAACACATTCTTTTCTCCGGTTTTTACTCTCTCTGACATGTTAGTGAAGGGTTTGGTTGATTTTACAACTATTTAAAAAAGATAAAGTTAAGCTATGAAACATTAATTACCATTTATGTATTGTGCAATAAAAGTTGAAAAATGATTTAATGCTGAAAA
The DNA here is from genome assembly GCA_038227505.1 of Chitinophagales bacterium. Classification (GTDB taxonomy): domain Bacteria; phylum Bacteroidota; class Bacteroidia; order Chitinophagales; family Chitinophagaceae; genus Ferruginibacter. The sequence continues at coordinate 13,053 of JBBRPX010000039.1, read as the reverse complement.
GCGGCGGGATTGAAGTGGATATCCTTTTTATTCCGCTTCAGCGGCATAAAAAGATAGAAACGGAAAGCCCGGACACATGATGATTAAAAACCAATGATCAGCGCACAAAAAAAATCCCACAAACACTTTCGAATTTATGGGAAACATCTTTTAAATAATATGTTATGCGAACACTTTTTTACCAACCAAACTCCGCAGCATATTTGCTATGCCATTTGCATCAATTCCAATTTCATCGTACAATTGTTTTGGGGTACCATGCTCTACTAACCTATCCGGAATACCCATTATTTTTACATCTGCTTTGTAGCCATGCTCATTCATAAATTCTAAAATTGCGGAGCCAATGCCACCAACAACAGTACCATCTTCAATGGTGATTATTTTATTAAATTTTGCGAATACTTCGTGCAACATTTCCTCATCTAACGGCTTAGCAAAACGCATATCATAATGTGCCGGATTAATACCTTCTTTCTTTACATCTCTAATGGCTTCTGCGGCAAAGTTGCCGGGGTGGCCAAAACTTAAAATAGCAACCTCTTCGCCATCTTTTAATTTACGGCCGGTGCCTATTTTTATTTCTTTCATTTGGGTGCGCCACTCAGGCATAGTGCCTTCGCCACGTGGATAGCGTATGGAAAAAGGCAACTGGTTTTTTTCTAACTGCGCTGTGTACATTAGATCTCTTAATTCGCCTTCGTTCATAGGTGCACTCACAATCATGTGCGGCACGCAGCGCATGTATGCAATGTCGTAACAGCCATGGTGTGTAGGTCCATCTTCGCCCACCAAACCTGCACGGTCTAAACAAAAAATAACAGGTAATTTTTGTATGGCTACATCGTGAATGACCATATCATACGCCCGTTGCATAAAAGTGCTGTAAATGTTGCAGAAAACCCTGAGACCCTGTGTTGCCATACCTGCACTAAGTGTTACTGCATGTTGCTCGCAAATGCCCACATCAAAAGCACGGTTTGGCATAGCTTCCATCATATATTTTAAAGAGCAACCACTTGGCATAGCCGGAGTTACAGCCATTATTTTATCGTTTTTTTCTGCCAGTTCAATAATTGTGTATCCAAAAACATCCTGGTATTTCGGTGCCTGTTTTACTTCAAAAATTTTCTTTGTTATTTCGCCGGTTACTTTATCAAACAAACCCGGTGCATGCCATTTGGTTTGGTCTTTCTCTGCCAATTCAAACCCCTTACCTTTTACTGTTTTTATGTGTAATAATTTGGGACCGGGTATATCTTTTAAATCCTGTAATGTTTCAATTAATTTGGCAACATTGTGTCCATCTATAGGACCAAAATACCTAAGCTTCAATGCTTCAAACAAATTGCTGCTGCTGCTTACCATTCCTTTAAGTCCATCGGTAAGTTTGGCTGCCATGCTACGGGTAAATGTTTTGCCTACGGGTAGCTTACCAAGCAAATTCCAAACATCATCCCTTACTTTGTTGTAAGTGTGCGATGTGGTTATATCTGTTAAGTATTCTTTGAGGGCGCCTACGTTTTTATCTATACTAATGCCATTGTCGTTTAAAATAATGATGATATTGCTTTTTTCAACACCTGCGTGGTTCATAGCTTCAAAAGCCAAGCCTGCCGTCATTGACCCATCGCCAATTACCGCAATGTGCTGGCGGTCAGTTTCGCCCTTATAATGGCTTGCCATTGCCATCCCTAATGCTGCAGAAATAGATGTAGAAGAATGGCCCACGCCAAAAGTATCGTACTCACTTTCACTGCGTTTAGGAAAGCCACTCAGTCCGTTTTGTTTTCTATTGCTGGGAAAATTATCTCTGCGACCGGTTAATATTTTATGACCGTAAGACTGGTGCCCAACATCCCACACCAACTGATCGTAGGGTGTATTAAAAACATAATGCAAAGCCACAGAAAGCTCTACCACGCCAAGGCTTGATGCAAAATGACCGCCATGTAAACTCACTACATCAATTATATAACGGCGCAACTCATCTGTAACCTGTTGCATGTCATCCTTGCTTAATTTTTTAAGATCTGCAGGGCTGTCAATTTGTTGAAGAAGTGGACCTGGGGTTATTTCCATTTTAGTTTTGTTATGGCTGTAAAAATAATCTATAAAAGGGTAATATGATTTAAATATACGGAATAGTTGGGGGGTATGGGCTTTGGGTTTATTACGGGTTTTTTGCTTATGGTTGTTTATAGCATATCTGTATACAGAAATAATTATATGCCTTTATATTTATATGGACGAAAAATGGCAAGGTCGGGTAGGGGTTACCAATAAAAACAATTAAGTAGCACAACGGCCCATGAACGGGACATGGACGTACCCTAAACGAAGGATGGACGAAAGAGGGTAGGTTGATAGTATTGTGACGGCAAGGTAATGTGTGGCTGATAGTAATATAGATAAAACGCTTCTTTACAGATAGAAAGTATTTAATTTCTACCTTTAAAAAATACATAGTTGTTTGAGCTGACAAATAAAGCAATTGCTATCACAACAAGAAAGCCATTTATATTGCCCGAATGTTTGTGACATGATAATGAAATTTATGTTTAAGCCCTAGCATAGCCTACAGTTTCTCGGTACATCTGTGGCGAAACGTCCGCATTCACTTTAAAGAACCGGCTAAAGTAGTATTCGTCTTCGTAGCCTAACTCCCAGGCAATCACTTTTACTGTTTTGCCCGCCAGGTAGGGTTCCCTTTTAGCCTCGATGATTAATCTTTCATTGATGAGATGAAAAAGCGTTTTATTAAAATAGGACTTTGTAATTTTTGCTAATGCCTTTGGGTATATGTACAGCAGCTCAGCATATTGCTCCGTCGAATGCTTGGTTTTAAAATTTTCCTCAATTGCATCTTTCAGCTTTTGTAAAATAAATGGCTCTTTATTATCTTTTACTTGTGCTGCTGCTAACGGTAATTGTTCTGTTTTTAAACGGGCTACTATTATCAAAAATATTTTTAAATATTAAATAAGTAATTCGTATTGGGCTAATGCAGCATTTTGCATTTCTGTTTTTATCTGTACACTAAGCATATCCAATAAAGACGAAGAATTAGCATCTAATTTTACAATGGGTGGTTGGTATACGTTATTAAATAATATACCATTACAGGATATTTCTTTATGATGTTTGTAATTACTATTGTCCGAGATAATTTTTAAACAAAGGGTGGACTAAATCCACCCTTTTATATTAAACTTGTTTTGCAAAGAACAAAAAATAATATGTATAAAATTACAAATTATGTAGGACAGCCGATATTGGCTCAAGTACTTTCTTTAATAGATACGAATCTAAATAATCAGAGTTGAAAAAATCACCAGGCAGATAAGTTTGCCAAGAAGCTAAATTTTAAAGATCATTTAACTACCAAGCACATCATGTTAAAGAGTATTTTTATTTTTTTAATTCCTACCTATGCCATGGCTGGTTGGTTTGGCTTACTTAAACGTGCCGCTGTAAAAATGGAATACATAATTTTGTAAGTTTTTTCAAGAATTCTATAAACTTTTCTCCAACACCAGTTTATATATTTGCAATCAGTTATTTGTCCTTTTTCAACTATTGCCTTACATTTACAACAGATTAGATGAAAAGAAGCATATCCATACAAATTAAAGCTGCATTACTTTTACTGGTATTCTCCATGAATACAGTTATTGGTTTTGCTTGTGCAGTTGGGATAGATATGGGGTTCAATACCAAGCTTCATAATCAGGAGGAGACGGAAACTCCCATTCATGTTCATGCGGATGGAAACAAACACGATCATCATAATGAAGGTCATAAGCATAACCATGATAAAAAGAAATCTAACGAAAAAGATGATTGCTGTAACGATAAAGTAGTCAAGTTTCAAAATACAGAAAAAAATATTACTGCTAAAATAGCTATCGATGCGACTTCGTTTATTGCAATCGCAAGTACTTTTTTTGGAATAGATTTATTTACTGTTACAGATGCTTTTCCTCAAAAAGATATTAAAAGATTTTTTTATCCTCCACCGTCGGATATACTCATTTCTATACAGAAGTTTCAGGTTTGATTATTGTAACTGTGTTTGATGGCTTTTGCCCATCGAACTAATTGCATTTTGCCAAATGGTAAATTGTATTTTTCAGTTATTGTAATCAAATTTTTTTATGTTAATACGCAGTGCATTCATCTTTGTCAGTCTATTTTTATCAGCTTCTTCTTTTTGCCAAAAAAAAATTTCGGCTGAAGAAGCTGTGAGTTTAGCCTTAAAAAACAGTAAAAATATTTCAGCGTCTGACTTGGTTATTAAACAACAAAAGCAATTGCTTAAAAGTAGTTTTAATCTTCCCAATCCTGAAGTTTTTGTAGAAAGCCCTACAGGTAATTTCTATACAGGAAGTATAACGCAATCATTAGAATTCCCTTCAGTTTATGGCAAGCAATACCAATTGCAAAAGCAAAGGGTGGGGTTAGCAGAAAAAGAAAAATTAGTTACCGAAGTTGAAATAAAATATCAGGTAAGGCAATTGTACTTATTGCTTCAATATGCTGATGCATTTCAAAAACAATTGTACGTACAAGATACCGTGTATGAAAGAATAGCAATATCTGCAGGCCGGCAGTTTGATGCAGGACAAATAGATTACCTGCAAAAAGTATTTACAGAAACACAGTATGGCGAAATACACAATCGATATTTGCAGGCGCAAACTAATGTGGGCAATCTTCAGCGGCAATTACAATTTCTTACAGGTATGCTGGAGCCATTTAGCGCCTTTCAGCTTACCAATGAGTTAATGAATATTGCAGCACAACCAGACAGTGCAGCATTGATTGATAACCCAACGATACAACTATACAAACAAACACAAAATATAAGTGAGAAGAATATTGAACTGCAAAAAAATAAAGCATTGCCTGGGTTAACCTTTGGTTATTTTAACCAAGGGGAAAGAAGCACTCCCATTAGCAACAGGTTTCGTTTTGGCATTACAGTTCCATTATGGTTTGGGCAATACAAGGGAAATATTAGTGCAGCCAAAACAGAGCTGGAGATTAATAAGCAAAAAACAAACGGGTTGCAACAACAACTTTCTTTACAATTAATACAGGCACAAAATGACTTGGCGGTAAATGAGCAGTCTTTAAAATATTATCAAACTATCGGTGTTAAAAAAGCCAATGAAATTATTAATACTGCCAAACGTTTTTTTGAAAGTGGCGAAAGCGATAATATAAATTACCTCAGAAATATTAATGATGCTTATCAAATACAATTAAAATATTTAGAAGCCATCAGAAATTACAACCAAAGCATACTATCTATAAAATATTTAACCGGAACATTATGATACGTAAATTTTTAATCTTACTACTACTCCCCTTCACGCTGTTTGCACATGGTGGCGAAGACCACGGCGATGCAAAAAAAGCATCGATAAAACCTGCTGCTTATTTTAGCAGTGAAGCAGTTTCTGATGTATATGAATTGCTGTTTAAATACCAGCCGTTATCTCCAGGAAAGGAAGCGGTATTAAAATTATATGCCAGCGATTTTAATACCAATGCACCTATTGATAGTGCTGTTATACAAATTACTGTCGCAGATAATCCAAATATAAAACTAACAATAAAGCAGGTTGATAAAGGAGTTTACGAAGTAAGAGGAATATTTCCTGCAAAGAAAGCCTACAACCTTACCGTAAATATAAACTCCATGTTAGGCCCAGATTTAATTTTGATAAAAAATATTGAAGTAGGAAAAGAACTGGAAGTTGCTCATGAAGAAACAGTGGTTATTAAACATTGGTATCAAAGCACCATTTTCTATATTATTATAGGTTTGTTGGCGGGTATGCTATTGATGTTTTTTGTAATGAAAAAAACAAACAGAAAGGTAGTAGCAGTTATTTTCATTTTATGCTGCTTGTTACCAACTGCCACTTACAATACAGTATCGGCGCATGGTGGCGAAGATGATGAAGCCGGGGGTAAATCTGGTGGGGCATTATCAGGCACTTTTATTGTTGAAAAAGAATCTCAATTTCTCTTTAATATTCTTACGGAAAAAATTAAAACCGGAGAATTTAATCAATCAACACAAGTGATGGCTACGGTTGTAGCATCGCCACAAGGTAAGGCTGTGGTGCAATCGCCGCAAACAGGCAAAATAATTTCGTTAAGGGCAACACCTGGGCAAACAGTTGGCGCAGGGCAGGTTATTGCAGTGGTCGAACAAACGATTGATGCAGGTACACAATCAAGCATCATTGCGCAAAACAGCGATTGGAAAGCTAAACGCAATGAAGTAGAAGCGCAATACACAGCAGCAAAAATTCAATATGACAGGTTGATGAAGATTGCAGATATTGCTGCCAAAAAAGATATTACCGAGGCTAAAGCAAGATTGGAACAGGCAGAAAAAAACAGGGCTTTGTACCAAAATATTCCATTGCAAAAAGTGCAGGCCGCAAAATATTTTAATTTGGTCTCTCCCATTACGGGAGTAATAGGTAATTACAATTATTCGGTTGGTTCGTTTATAAATAGTGGTGAAACTTTATTGGAAGTTACCAACCTTAATAAAGTTTATGTGGAGGCACAATCATTTACTACAGATGCCAACCAATTAAAAGAACTGGTGGCTATTACAACGTCTTCCAATAATAAAAACGATACTAGCCTTTATCAATTAAAATTAATATCCACAGCACAGAAAGTTAATGCAGATAACCAATCGCAAAAAGTAATTTTCGAAATTATAAATCCTAAAGGCCAATTTAAGATTGGCGAAAGTATCAACCTTTCGTTTTCCTCAAAAAATAGCTCAACACAGATAATAGTGCCAAACGATGCTATTGCAGAAGTAAACGGTAAGCCGGTATTATTTGTAAAAGATAAAGCAGAGCAGTATAGCATCAGCTACATCAGCAAAGGGGCAACCAATGGCAAAAATACTACTATTATTAAAGGTGTAGAAGAAGGCGAAAGGATAGTTACCACAGGGGTTTACCAAATGAAAACAATTTATCTCAATCAATAAATATTTATTAATTATTAAAAACAACATCAATGAAACAATTTAAAATGGCCTTAGTGGCGATCGTTGCAATTTTCTGTTTAACTACGGTAAATGCACAAACAAAAAAGGAAGGTACAGAAAAGCATGAGCACACGACAGCCTATCAATGCCCTATGAAATGCGAAGGGGATAAAACGTATGATAAAGCAGGAAAATGTCCTACATGCAATATGAATTTGAAAGCCTTAGCAAAAGAGCATGCAACCGCACTAACGTATCAGTGCCCAATGAAATGCGAAGGAGATAAAACGTATAATAAAGCGGGCAAATGTCCGATTTGCAAGATGAATTTAAAAGAAGTTGCAAAGAAAAATACAGTGGCTGATGTATACAAATGCCCTATGAAATGCGAAGGAGATAAATCGTATGATAAAGAAGGTACATGTCCAAACTGCAACATGAATTTAAAAAAAGTGAAATCAGCGAAAGCCTAATAATTAATTTAAAAAATAAAAAATGAAACAATTAGCAAAACTTACCGCTGCTGTTATAGCTGTTGGTGCAGTAACTTTTTTTACCGCATGCAATAATAACGGAGCCGAAACAAAAACAACCGCAACAGACTCTTCCAAGACATTAACTGCGCATAGTGATGAGCATGTATTTGCCTGCCCAATGCACCCTGAAGTGACAGGGAAAGAAGGAACTAATTGTCCAAAATGTGGAATGAAGCTGGAACACAATGATAACGCTGCAGCACCTAGTAATGTGGCTATGCAGTTTAGTACCAATCCTGCAACGGCAAACCCAAATGAAGAGGTTAATGTAATAATGACGCCGAAGAAAAAAGACAATGCTGCTGAACTTGTAGCACTGGATGTAGAACATACAAAAAAGATACATCTTATTGCAGTGAGTGAAGATTTAAGCTGGTTTGATCACATACATCCAGAATTGAATGCTGATGGGTCTTACAGTGTGAAAGAGAAATTTCCAACAGCAGGAAAATATACATTGTTTGCTGACTATAAACCAAGCGGCGGCAACCACACAGTAGATATTTTAAATGTAGTAGTGAAAGGAACAACACCAGCTGCAAAAAAATATGGTGCCGATAAATTAACAGGCGATGGTGGTGATGGTTTCTCTGTAAACCTATCTCCCGAAGGTGGTAAATTTTTAACCAATATGCCTATGCATATTAATGGTGTAATGATGCGAAATGGTAAAGAGGTTGATGTAAATACGCTGGAGGATTACCTTGGTGCAAAAGCACACATGGTGGTAGTAAGTTTGGCTGATAAAAAATATTTACATGTACACCCAGGTGTAGAAGGTGGCAAGTTTGATTTACATACCACTTTTGACAAACCCGGTGTTTATCGTGGTTGGATTCAATACCAATCAAAAGGAAAAGTATATACCAGTGATTTTGTTTTCAATGTTGCAGAAGGTACTGCTGCTAATATGAAAGATATGAAGCATGATGAAATGAAAGATATGAAGCACTAATTTTTTACTGTAATCACAAATAAAATGAAAAGCAAAATCAAAGTAATTTTTACAGCATTAGCGCTGCTTTTAGTGAGTGTAACTGCCACTTACGCTCAAAGTCATAACGTAGGTAAAGTTGGTAAAGGCCCACACGGCGGCACAGTACAGGAGGCAGAACCTAACCATGCAGAAGTATTGGTAAAAGATAGTAAAGTATATATCTATATTTTAGATGGAGATGCAAAACCGATGAACAATAAAGGTATAACTGGTAATGCTACGCTTCAGTTTGCCGATGCTTCCACTGCTACCGCAAATTTAGTTGCTAGCGGTACTGATGGTTTTGTATTGGATAATGCAAAAGCCGCTGCTTACAAAAATTGTATCCTCACAGCTAAAGTAAATGGCAAGTCAGTGTCAGCAAAGTTTAAAAATTATGTAACTGCCAAGCCTGTAACTACCCAAGCCAACGGCCATCATCATTAATTATTATTAATCAGGTGTCAGTAATCTTTTACCTGCACCCCGATTTTTATAAAAAACCTTCAACATGAAAAAGATATTCTTAACATCATTTATTCTTTTAGCGTCCATATTATCATTTGCCCAAAACAAAGAAGCAGACGCTGCAAAAGAAGTATTAAAACAATATAAAGATGCTGTAGAGAAATTAGATGTATCAGGTACTGAAAAATTATTTACGGCAGATTCAAAAATTTTTGAATCAGGTGGAAGCGAAGGTAATTATGCACATTATTTGGAGCATCATTTAGGGCCTGAATTTAAAAATTTCAAATCTTTTACTTACAGCAATTACAAAGTAGAAGTACAGGTAGATCGTAATTATGCATTTGCAACAGAAGTTTATAATTACACCATCATTGTTGCAAAAGATAACACGGAAGTAAAACGTAAAGGTGTCTCCACTTCTGTATTAAAAAAGATAAAGGGCGAATGGAAAATTATGGTAAGTCATAATTCTTCCAGAAAATAATTATTAATCATTAAAAAAAACAATCATGAAAATTTTAATTTCTGCCGTTGCATTAGCCGGCTTATTTACGTTACAGGCTTGTAACGGCGACAACAAATCAACTACTGAAACAAAAATGGCAGTTGATACAACACAGATGTCCACCCATTCAGATGCCCCCATGAGTGGCGGAGATAAAATGGATATGAACAATGAAATGATGAAGTCCATGACCGCATCAATGGATAAAATGAAAGCAGTAAAAATGAATGGAGATTTTGACGCCGAGTTTGCGGGTATGATGATTGAACATCAACAGGGTGCTATTGATATGGCGAACATTGAACTCAAATCAGGATCAGATGAAACAATGAAAACATTGGCACAAAAAATCATCACTGCACAAACTGCCGAAATACAAAAGTTCAAATCAATATTAGCTACTCATAAAGAGAATGCTATAAAAGGAGATCACCCTGAATTAACAGAAGCCATGAGTAATATGTCGACAAAAATGAGCGGCATGAAAATGACAGGTAATGTAGACAAGGATTTTGCTATGATGATGAAGCTACATCACGAAGGGTCAATAGAAATGGCTAAAGGAGAGTTAGGAGATGGTAAAGAAGAAGCACTTAAAATACTGGCTAAGCAAATAGTAACGGATCAGGAAAATGAGATTAAACAATTTTCTCAATTTTTATCCACCAACAAATAATTTTTATAAATAAGTAAGTAGTGAAGGAGGAAGATTAAAATATTTTTTTCCTTCATTCCTATAATTTTTTTGCCAAAGGCAATATAAAAAAATAAAAATGCTGAATAAACTTATTCAATTTTCCCTCCGCAACCGTTTGTTTGTAGTAGCCAGTGCTGCATTGATAATGGTATATGGTGTTATTACATTAATCAATCTACCGGTAGATGTGCTGCCTGATTTAAACAGGCCAAGGGTAACTATTTTTTTAGAAGCAAATGGTATGGCACCCGAAGAAATTGAAGCACAGGTAACGCTGCCGGTAGAAACATCATTGAATGGTGCACCAGGTGTGGAAGTGGTACGTTCTGTTGCCAGCCCAGGTTTGGGATTGGTATTTGTAGAATTTGAATGGAGTACAGATGTATATCGAGCAAGGCAGTTAACAGCAGAAAAATTACAAACGGTTCAATTGCCAAATAAAATTGTACCCGTAATGGGACCTATCAGTTCTGTAATGGGGCAGTTTATGATGATAGCAGTAACAGCAGATTCCACTTCGGCAGCAGACATAAGAACACTGAGCGATTTTACCATTCGCAGAAGATTGATGAGTATAAAAGGTATCAGTCAGGTAATACCTATTGGTGGAGAAAAATTGCAATATCAGGTATTAATAAGCCCTGAGAAAATGCGACAGTTTAATGTTTCTATAAATGACATTGACAATGCTTTGCAACTCACAAACATCAACACAACCGGCGGTTTTGTAAATGATAATAAGGGAACGGAAGTTTTGGTTAGAAATATAGCGAGGGCTAATACTTTAGAGGATTTAGCAAATACTGTTGTAATAGATAAAGGCAACGCTCCTATATTATTAAAACAGGTTGCCGAATTAAAATTTGGTGGCCCAATAAAGCGTGGCGACGGTTCTTTAAACGGAAAGCCTGCCGTTATTTTAAGTATCGAAAAACAGCCGGGCGCTAACACAGTTGCTTTAACTGCCGAAATTATTAAAGCTATTGACGATATTAAAAAATCAATTCCAAAAGATGTAAAAATTAATACCGATGTTTTTCAACAAAAGAATTTTATTGTAAACTCATTAACCAATGTAGAAGATGCACTGAGAGATGGATTTATTTTAGTGATCATCATTTTATTTTTATTCCTGCTTAATTTTAGAACAACGATCATTACACTTACTGCTATTCCCTTATCGCTTATTATTACTGCCATTGTTTTTAAAATGTTTGGTATTTCAATCAATACATTAACATTGGGTGGATTAGCAATTGCCATTGGTGAATTGGTAGATGATGCTATTGTGGATGTTGAAAATGTATTTAGACGATTAAAGGAAAACTGGGCAAGCGAACATCCCCAACCTTTAATGAAAGTAATTTATGAAGCCAGTAGTGAAGTAAGAAATTCTATTGTATATGCTACCATTATTGTGGTGCTGGTGTTTATTCCATTATTTTATTTGCAGGGAATAGAAGGTAAAATATTTGCACCGCTCGGCATTGCTTATATCACATCCATCATTGCATCATTGGCAGTTTCATTAACGGTAACTCCGGCCTTGTGTAGTTATCTATTGGGGACACCAAAAAATCTAAAGCATGTTAATTTAAAATTTTGGAAGAAGAAAAATTACAGTGATCGATATGAAGCGAAAAGTGATGATGCTAATGGTCTGGCTCCCTCTCCCTCGGAGAGGGCGGGGGGAGAGGGAGACGATAGTGCTTTAGTAAAATGGTTAAAAAAACAAGACACAAAATTATTGCATTGGGGATTAAAACGCCCTAAACTAATTATAGGAATTGCCATTGGAGTAATTATTGCCGCCATAAGTATTGTACCATTTTTTGGAACAGAATTTTTACCGCCTTTTAATGAAGGAAGTTTTACGATTAATTTATCTACACCTGCCAGTACTTCTTTAGACGAATCCAATAAAATTGGTACTATAGCTGAGAAACAAATTTTAAAAGTAGATGGTGTGTTACTAACTGCACGCAGAACAGGAAGAGCGGAATTAGATGAACATGCAGAGCCACCAAGTAACTCAGAAATTGAAGTAGCACTAAAGCCGGAATTTGTAAAAAAGCGGGAGGTCGTGTTGGCTCAAATACGAGAAAAGCTAGATGTATTAAAAGGTGTTACCGTAAATATTGGTCAGCCCATTTCTCATCGGTTAGATCATTTACTTTCGGGTGTTAGAGCACAGGTAGCGATAAAAATATTTGGTAATGACCTGGCTGATTTAAGAAGCAGTGCTGCACAATTAAAAGAAATGGTAAGTAATATACCCGGCGTGGTTGATTTACAAATTGAAAAGCAAGTATTGGTACCGCAATTAATTATCACAATTGATAGACAAGCCGTACAGCGTTATGGCTTGCAGGTGGGTAAAGTAGCAGAAGATATTGAGGTATTTTACAACGGCAAAATAAGCAGCCAGATACTTGACGGGCAGAAAAGTTTTGATATACTCTTACGCACCACTGACAGCGCAAGGCAGAATTTAGATGCAATAGGCAACACACAAATTTCTTTACCCAATGGCGCATTAATTCCTTTGCAGCAAATTGCTAAAATAGAATTGGAGAATGGCATCAACAGTATTTATCATGAAAATACTTTGAGAAGAATTGTGATAAGCTGCAATGTGCAAGGCCGAGATTTAGGAACAACTGTAAAAGAAATGCAGGCAAAAGTAAATGCTGAATTAAAACTACCGCAGGGATATTTTTTACAGTGGGGCGGGCAGTTTGAAAGCCAGCAATCGGCCTCAAAATTGATTGGCATTTTAAGCATTTTTTCTTTCCTCGGTATTTTCTTGGTTCTGTACAGTCACTTTAAATCTTC
>JBBRPX010000038.1:0-20785 GCA_038227505.1 Chitinophagales bacterium | reverse complement strand
CGAAGAGATTTGCCTTAGCTACTTTTACAGTACTGCGTTCTGTGCCTGCACTGATCAGGGAAAATTCGTTTTCTACCAATACCATGCCGCTTGAAATGGCAGGCATCGGTACCTCATCAACATATAATTCCCCCGTTTTAAAATTTTGTATTAATTGTTGCATCTAATTTATTTTTTAGATCGTGCTTGTTCTGTTAAATGATCACTTATCGTTTAAAGACACTCAAATGGTTTGTCAAAAATATTTTAATACTTGGTAACGTTAAATTCTCTTTATTATTATATTAATTTTTTATATAGCAAATCTAAATTCCGTTATACAAGAGGCTCATGTTCATGGGCTCACTGCCACGCCCGTCTTCTTCAAAAACACAGCAATGCCTTTTTTTGCAGGGCTGAACAATTCTGCCGTCACCGTTCTGGAACCTGCATTCACTACGTGAAATGGATCCGAAAAATTATGCCGTTCTTTTGTAAAATCGTTCGGATAATTAAAATCATATACGTCACCCAGTTTATTAAGGTCTTGCCTAAACCTGTTTTCTTCTGCCTGTAATTTAAATTCTTCTACTTTTTTTTGCAGATCAACATGACTGGGCGGTATAAAAAAGACCAGTTTTATATTATTTGCATCACAATAATCAGCTATCTGTTTTAAAGACACATAATAATTAACCGGGTAAGAATGGGTTTTATAAAACCTGTTGGCAGTAACATCCAGCTGGAATTTCCAGAATTCGTCTTCTGACATATCAGGCTTACCGATTTCTATCTTCTTATTCAACGCTAGTGATTTAAGAATTAAGAACGTTGATTCCAGCGCAGATTTAGAAAATGTATAACTGATAAAATTATTCTTGATCTTTAAAGCTTCTGTGATCCTGTTGCGGTATTGCGACCCGTTGAAGTCTATAAAGCTAATACCCATATATACTTCTTTGAGCTGGGTTCTTTTCGTGAGTTCCCAAAAAGTTGTTATCAGTTCCGGTAAAGTACCCCCACCATAACTCATATTGCTAAACTGGTTGCCCGTGTATTCCTTAATGATATCTGGGGAAATAAGGCCTGTTTGTGATGATCCTAATAAAACATGGGGAGTGGGTTGTTTTTCAAATGCTACCAGCTCAAATAAAGGATTACTTATTTTATTGGAAATACTTTTTTTAAGTGCGGGGTCGACCACCTTATTGGTGGTGCTAAAATAATTATAGGGATCAATAATGATAACCAGTACCACGTATAAAACAACGGGGATAAGAAAAATTAAAAATCGTTTAAAAAAATATTTCATTTCAGTACCGGTAAATTAAAATTGGAAATAAATAAAAGTATCCTGTGATCCGCCAAACCATAAAATAATAATGCCGATAGCATAATAAATGCTCCACCTGAACACTGGTGCCATTTTTATACCATCCAGTTGCAATGCGTGTTCTTTATCTCTCTGCAGCCATTCAATAGATAACATGATAACCGAAAAAATAAGTGCCGTCAAAGCGCTGATCCTGTTAGTGAATAACGGGTACGAAAATAAAGAAGATGAAAAAATATGTTTGAAAAAAGCAAAGACCTGTGTAAGACTATCTGCCCTGAAAACAATATTGGTAAGTAGTACTAATATAAAAGTCAAAACGATATTTTTAAACTCGCCCAGTGAAGGGAACAATGTTGGTTTTCCTTTTTTTGTTTTTTTATTCATCGTTCCGCTGATAATAAGAGGAATAAAATACAAGCCATGTAAGAAACCAAACAATACATAGGTCCAGTTGGCGCCATGCCAGATACCGCAAATGGTAAAGTTGATAATGATGGCAAGCGCTAATCCTGTTTTACCATAATCCCTGAACTTAATGCTTAATGGTGTAAATACATATTCCGTTAGCCAAGACGTTAACGACATATGCCACCTGCGCCAATATTCTGCAATATTTTGTGCAAAGAAGGGGAAGTTAAAATTCTTAGTGATCTTAAATCCTAACAGGCGGGCAAAGCCCAGTGCCATATCAGAATAGCCGGAAAAATCTGCGTACAGTTGAAAAGTATAAAATAAAGCACCGAGTGCAAGTGAACTTCCCGGTAGGTTTTTATAATTATCGAATATCTGGTTGGCGATGTCGGCACAATTATCTGCTACCACAATTTTTTTGAAGAGGCCCCATAGTATCTGCCGCAACCCATCGGTCATTTGACCATTATCAAAGACCCGTTTATTTTCCAGCTGCGGTATTAACAGTTTTGCTTTATCGATCGGCCCGGATATTAAACCCGGGAAAAAACATACGTAAGAAAAAAATACTACCCAATCGTTACAGGGTTTTATTTTATTCTTATCAATATCCAACAAATAACTGATCGTTCTAAAAGTATAAAAACTTATGCCCAAAGGAAGAATCAACTGCAGCGTATGTACATTTAAATGCACGTTAACAGCTGCAAATGCATCTGCCAAAGAAGTAACAAAAAAATTATAGTATTTAAAGAACAGCAGGCCGCCCAGGCCCTGCAGCATACCTAAGTATAAAAGCAGCTTACGATTTTTTTCGTTAGTTGTTTTTGCAATATATATGCCCAGGTAAAAATTAACTACCGAACTTCCTATCAATAAAAACAGGAAGCGCCAGTCCCACCATCCATAAAAAAAATAACTGCCGGCAAGTATAAGCAAATTCTGAAGCTTCAGGTTATTCTTAAAAATAACCCAGTACAAAATAAAAAAACAACTAAAGAAGACCGCAAATGGAATAGAGTTAAAGATCATTATTGTTTTTTTTCCTTCTTACACTTATGATATTATTTTTTTGACAGTATACAGTCTACCATTTCTCCTACATTGTTCCAGCTTTGTATCTCTTTGGATGAGAAGCGGCATTTAAAATGTTTTTCGATCGCCACTACTAATTGTATATGTGACAATGAATCCCAGTCGAGCACATCGCCGGCTGTAGTCTCATCTTTCAATACAACATCTTCATTGTCGAGCACATCCTTAAAAATAGCAGTGATCTGTTCTAATACTTCTTCCCTGGTCATAATTTTTTATTTAATAGATATATATATATTTTTGTTTTCGTACTTCTCAATATCCAAATACCAAAAACCGTCTTTGTTATAAAAGCCCAGTTTTTCGTAGTGGTCTTTTACCATTTCATTCTTCACAGTTGGTAGGTATTCAGCTTTTAAAAGGGTAAACCCTTTTTCTTTTGCTGCTGCAACTAAAGTATTCAATGTGAAATTTTCCATTCCTCTTTTTAATACCCGGCAGCTCATGAACCAGGTATCGATGAATAAAGTAGTAGCGCTTTCTTTTTTTAAAATGATCACACAGATCAAACCATTGTCGCCAAATTTATCTTCAAGAGTAAAAGAAAAAGTAAAATGTTCGTTAGACTTACCAAGCAATTCAATATCTGCTTCAGTATACCTTACCGACCGCAAATTAAATTGATTGGAACGCTGCGAAAGCTGCGCTACCCTTGGTGTATTGAACTTATTAAACGGTTCTACAAGGGAAAGCATATTGAGGCTTTGCAGAAATTCGTCTTCATTCGCAAAACTTTTTTGCAGCACCGTGCGTTCAGCCTCTACCTGGTATTGTTTTGTTCTTTCTGCATCCAAACTTGAGAATGAAACAGTTTCAAATAAATTCAAGCTGTAAAGGTATTCTAAATAATCAGCAGGATCTTCAGGCAATTCAGGTACTGTTAACTGGGGAATATTCTCCCGCACCATATTTCTTTCGAAAGGATTATCATCTAAAAAAACCATGGAATCAAACCCGATATTCAATATGCTTTGTATTTGGCGGATATTATCAACTTTGTTTTCCCAATTGGCCATAAACACAGCGATATCTTCCAAATGCAATACCATATCGGGATGTTTTTCAAAAGGTTCTTTCGCAATTGATTCTGTATTCTTGCTGCACACTGCAACTATTATACCGCGGTTCTTTAATTTTTTTACCCAGTATTGAAATTCAGAAAAAGCTTTTCCTATTCCTAAACTGCCAATTTGAATATTCTCCAGTCCATCGTCTCCAATGATTCCGCCCCATGTTGTATTATCAAGATCCAGGATCACACACTTTTTAAATTTACCATACATCGCTGCAACCAGGTCAACAGTTTTAGCAGCAACAATTGGTAAGGCATCAATACTCAATACCATTTCGGTGTTGATGTATACAGTGGTTTGAAAAAGTGCAGGTTTCCCAATTTGATTCTGGATAGCAGAAAGATCAACCACGTAAAAATTAGGATTTCTTGTTGCAAATAACATTAACTCGTAATTGAGTTTACGTAGCTGGAATACAAACGAAGATTCTATTTTATTTGCATAATTACCAAACACCGAATCATCGATCTCGGGGTAATTATAGTATAATATCTTAGCATTAAGTGTACCGTTCAATGAAGTACAAATATTTTCCAGTAATTCAATTTGAGTAGCTGCTAAATTGCTGTATTGTTCAGGCTTTAGTTTATTATATTTTCCTAATAATTTGTGTGTAGCATGGAAAATAATAACCAGGTCGGAGTTGAATTCATATAACTCCGATGATGGATCGAATGCCTGTCTTTCTATTTGGTTAAAATCTGCTTCCCATATTTGCAGGTCGAATCCCTGTTCGTAACCTGTACCACGTAAAGCCTGTATCAAAAATTGTGTTGCCGAATCACCTAAAACAGCAACTTTAATGGTTTTTAATCCATTAAAGTCGTTCTTTAAGTTTTTCTTTAACTGTAAAAAATTCTTCATTGCTTATAAAATATTTTCTTCTATTGTTTTCAAAAATTTACACTGGTATTTTATTATTTATCCAGGTATTCCCTGCTCCACAATTCTAACGTGAGTAACTGGTAGATCTGGTAAGCATTATCTTCAATCCCATTCCTGTCGTTATCAATTAATTTTTTCACAAATGAATAGTTCACAAACCCTCTTTTTTCTACTGATTCCCGGGATAGTAAATCATCTACCATATTTTTTAAGTCATTTGAGATCCAGGATCTAAGTGGTGCACCAAAAGCAGCTTTTGGCCTGTAAATAATTTTTTTAGGAAGAAATTTTTCTGATGCCTTTTTTAAAATGTATTTAGATTCATTATTTTTTATTTTAAACTCTCCGGGTATTTGCATGGCTTTTGTAACAACAAGTTTATCAATAAATGGAACTCTTACTTCTACTGATGCCGCCATAGATGCCCTGTCAGAATAAGTCAAATTAAGACCAAGCATAAACATATTGATATCTGTATTGCATATGCGGTTAACAGGATCATCCTTGAATTTTGAATTAAAAATCTTTTCGTGTTCTTCATTAAGTGCTGCTATGCCAGGCCAGAAATCAGCATGCAATAGACCTTTTAATTGTTTTGAATCATAATAAGAACAGCTCCTCATATACGCCGCACCAAGCGGCATGCTAGCAAAACCAATAAATCGTTTTGCCCATCTGCCAAATTTAAATCCCCTGTTAAATAATTTTACCGGTATCAACCCTACCATTGCTGCCGCCAAATATTTTACAGGCGATGGAAGCCTGTTATATTTTTGAGCCATGAGCACAGCTCTTTGCCTCCTGTAACCAAAAAATATTTCATCTGCACCCATACCTGACAATAACACTTTAACTCCTTTTGCACGGGCTGCTGCACATATTAAATAAGTATTAATAGCTGCAGGATCACCTATTGGCTCATCTAAAGACCTTATCATTTTTGGAAGGTCGTTGAGAATATTCGGGCTGATTTTTATTACATGATGATCGAAGTGGTGGAGCCTGGCCAATATATCCGCATATTTTTCATCATCAGGCATAGCCTCCCCTTTTTTATCCTTGTCATCAGTGGCAATAGTGTAAGTAGATAAATTTGAATTGGATTTTTTTGCAAGAACTGAAATTAATGAAGAGTCCAGCCCCCCGCTTAAAAAACAACTTACAGGCACATCTGCAACCATGTGACGGTCGACTGAAGATTCCATTGTATTCGCTACATCTTCTGCTACCGTATTTATATCAGGTGATGGCAAATTTTTATTATTGTTATCATCGATATCCCAGTACTTTATGATCTCACAATTATTTTTTGCATCATAGATCATATAATGCGCTGGCGGCAGTTTAAAGCAGCCATTAAACATAGATTCGTTACCGGATACCCACAAATAATTGAGACAGCTTACAAGCGATTTTTGGTTGATCGTTTTATCAAATCCGGGTATACCTACCAGTGTTTTTAATTCAGAGCTGAAGGCAAAGCTGTCATTAATATGCGTGTAAAATAAAGGCTTTATACCGAAGTGATCACGAGCTATAAATAAATTTTTATCGCTTTTATTATATATTGCAAAAGCAAACATCCCGAGAAAATAATCCAGGCATTTATAACTGTAATGCTTAAACATTTCAAGTACCACTTCTGTGTCGCAGGATGTTTCAAATACGACCTGTTTTTCTTCCCTAAGTTTATGCTGAAGTTCTTTATAATTATAAATTTCACCGTTAAAAATTATTACCAGGTCATGTTTGTGGAAGGGCTGATTAGCAGCTTCGCTCAAATCAATGATAGAAAGCCTCTGGTGAGCAAAAGCTATATAATCGTCTGACCAAACAGACTGGTTATCCGGCCCGCGGTGCTGCTGGATACTATTTGCTTTATTAGCAAGTTCAATATTTTTCTCAAACCCTATAAATCCAGCAAGTCCACACATTTTTAAGAGATTTATTTATTTTAAGTACCGGCATGCCGTTATATCCTGTTAAAATATTCCAGCAGTGTATTAACGATATTTCCTGCAGTAAATTTTTCAGCCAGTAACAAATTATTATTTCGCATTTTATTTTGCAGCTCCTTATTATCCATCAGTTCTATTATCCGGCGGCACAACTCTTCAGGATTCTTTTTCTCCACCCATAAACAGTTTTCATATTCCACCAGGTAATCAGCAGCAGCACGTATTTTGGTTGTAATAACCGGCCTGCCTGCCCCTACTGCCTGGAAAACTGCCATTGGGAAACCTTCTTCATGGTAAGTAGGCAAAGCCAATATTTCACAATTAGCATAATAATTCCTTGTTTCACCCTCCGGAATATGGCCCAGTAAAAGAATGTTTTCTTCAAGGTTATAATTTTTTATACGCCTATTAACTTCTTCGAGCAAAGGTCCATCTCCTAAACAAATTAATTTAGAATTAGTATGTGTCTTTTTTATCAACCTGCAGGCTTCTATTAAATCTAAAATACCTTTTTGATTCATGAACCTGCCAACAAAAAGGATTAAGCTCGTTTGTCCGGGTATTCCTATACTGCTTTTAAAATCTTTATCAATTTTATATAAGTTCTTATCAATTACATTAGCAGTTACCTGTACTTTTCCTGGCGGTACTCCTGCTTTCAAAAAATTATTTCGTTCCTCCTGCGATAACACCAACAACAAACTTGCCTTTTTAAACACAAATTTTTTAAGCAGGTTAGTCTTTGAAAAAATAGTCGCACTTTCTGAGCCATGAAATTTCAGGACTATTTTTATTTTTGCCTTGTAGGTTTTTAAAATAAAAATAGTAACTGAATCCCGAATACTGGTCTTGAAATCCAGGGCTGTATTTAAATACACTATATCAATATTATGCTCACGTACTTTATTTTTTAGTTTAAACGCATTTTTAAACATGACAGCCCAGCTACTCATAAAGCCTTTGGCAGTTCCCCAGTTACCATAGGAACAAGTAGCTGTTATTATACCGGCCCTTTCAAACGCATCTATTTCAGACTGCGCTATTTCACTATGTGTATTACCATGTAAGCCGAATAAAATTTTCATTTTAGTTTAAAAATATTTAATTAAATAAAATCAAAGATTGATAATAATTTAATACTTACTTTATCAGAATCGAAATTAGTTGCTGCAGTTTTTCTTGCCTCAACCCCAAGCTGGTTTATTTTTTCGGGATGCTTAATTACAACTAATAATGCGTCACTAATTTCTTTAACAGATTCGGGGCTGATCAATAAAGCGTTTATGTCATTAAATAAATATTTGTCTACATCACCAACCCGGGTAGCAATAACAGCCCTACCTGCAGCTAAAAACTCTCCCAACTTGAAAGGGAAACCAGCATTTGCAAAGGCTGAGTTAATTCTTGTCATACAAAAAATATCGCACGTATTTAGCAATTCATAATAATCCTGAGTACTCAAAAAACCTTTAAAAATTATACTTTCTTTACTTACCGATTTACTTATTCTATCTTTTAGTTTTTCCATATCGGGCATATTGCCTAATCCTGTTAAAATGAGTTGAACACCGGGCTGGCATTTACTCACTTCTTCAAAAGCCTCTATTAAATATTGTAAGCCATCTTTTTCAGCAAATGATCCTCCATAAAATATTTTTAAGTTATTAGGATCAGGTATATAATCAGTTTTTTTAAAATAATTAAAGTTAACGGTGATGGGTATCAGGTATACCGGCACTTTTCCCTTTCCAATTTGCTGGGCTCTTTCATATAAGCTACCGGAAATAGCTACATATGCATTTGTGAAAAACCTTGATATTTTAAATAAAAATACTGATGTTTTAAGCCGGAGTTTATTTATAAAACCAAGATGCGATTCAAATCGGTTATCTTCAATTATATCCAATACGATTTTATACCCGATCATTTTTCCATATAATAAAAACCAAATGTTTTTTAAATCCGGGTAGTTGTAATTGTATATGATATTTTTATGCCCGGCCCTTTTGCTTTTTCCAACAAAACCTAAACCGCCGATAAGAAAACTAAAGGCAGAAAATAAATTTGAAGCTTTAAAATCGATCACTTTAAAATTGATATTATTTAAACTGCCGCTTTTCCCAATATCAACCCTATTGTCTGATTTGTAGACCAGGTTATTTGCTGTAATCTCATTTTTATTGATCAAAGGTTCAATCAAATTTTTTACCCTGGTTGAACTCGCCATCCCGTCAAAGCAGGAAACACCAATAACTAATATATTTATTTTTTTATCCTCCATATTTATCAAATAAAAAGCAGCGCAGTGTTTATTTTAAAGTGATGCGGCAGTAATAATTTCTTTAAACCTGTTTCTTATTTTATTGGAGTCATATTCTTCCTCCGCTATTTCAATGGCAGTTTTTGCTAATGCAATTCTTTCATTTGGATTGGTAATCAAACTTTTTATAGCTTCTGCCAGGTTTTCGGTTTTATTTACTGTTATAACATTTGCCCACTTACGTTCTCGTGCATCTGCCACTAAAGTTGTTTCTGCAGGGCCGAAAACTATAATTGGTGTACCACTCATCATATACTCCGGCGCTTTCGTAGGCATAGAATATTTTATAAACCGTATCGACTCTTTACTAAAATCATAAGGCAAATAAAGCAGGTCGGCCTCGGCAAAAACTTTCGGCAGATCCGAATAGGATACCATTGGCTTATGGACTGTATATTTATAGTTTTGGATCCATGCAGGTATCTCCTTTGTTTGCAATACAAATTGAACCGTTGTATTTAATTCATTATTTACTTTCTCTACAGCTGCGGCCATGTTTTCTAGTGTTACTGTTATACCTGTTCCCACCCTTCCGGCATAAAGTATAACCGGCGAAGTGGCCAGTTCATAGCTTTTGCGTTGATGGCTTTTCCAAAAATTAATTTCAATTGGATTATGAAAAGTGATGAAGTCCCTATTATATCTTTTTTTATACTCTTTGGCCATACCATTGCTGATACTCAGGAGTACTGTTGCTTCGTTTAATAAATTTTTTAATTCGCTGTCTATTTTTTTTTGCCAAAAGTTTTTAAATGGGCCCTTTTGGCTAATGGTAGATGGCCAGTCATCCATCACATGATATATCATAGGTTTTTTTGTATAGCCCTTTACAAGTGAACAAAAATTAACCGTTTCCCTGGAGGAAGCTTGTGCATAAATAATGTCCGGGTTATATTCATCTAACCATTTACACAATTTAGCTGACAAAGTGATTTTGGAGATACCATGAAACAAACCTGCATATTCTAAAAAGGGATAAAAATATTGATTGATAATTTTTGTTCTGAATTTTGACATGAAAGTTGCAGGAGCAGTGTGTTCTTCATTGTTTTTGACTTGTAATTTCACATATCCCGATGTGAATTTTTTTTGCAGGAAATTAAAAGGAAACATCCATTTATATTCTTCTGTACCCAAAAGATAATAAGTATCGCAAATATCCTGGTTAAGATTATTAAACATATGTGCCGTACAAACCACCGCTAATTTATTTGTATCCCAGCCCCCAAATAAATTCGCTAATGTAATTCCTCCTCCGAAATTCGTATTAAATGGCTGGCCAACGATCAGAACTTTGGGTATATGCATTTGTTAAAAACTATTTTTTTATTTACCTATACTTATTCCTGTAAATAGGTTTTAATTATACTGTCCGATAGGTTTCTTATTTTTTTAGAATAGCAAATTCCTGCTCCAATCCATACTAAAATATAATGCATGGTATATCCAACTCCAATTGTAGGATACTCATAAATTATCCATAACAGGATCCAGATAGCGGCTGCTTTTGAAAAAGAATTTTTGGAATTAAAGAGCCCTTTATAAACAGCAGGGAGAAGAATTAAAAACAATAAACAAACATTTATTATTCCACCTTTTAAGATCATTTGCAGGTACCCCGTTTCAACAGTATCTCTTTGACCCGAACCCTGTTCATCATTAACATTATCAACGCTCGGGCAGTAATAACTGCCTTTAATGCCTTTACCAATGATCCAATCGGTAGAAGACATATCAGCATACATATATTCCTCAACTCCTGTCCTCGTATCTTCAGTTCCCCTATCCATGAGATAATTAAACATAGCAGGTGTTTTAACACTCGCTATAAATAATGAACATACCGAAAGCAACAATATGCTGACGAGTATGATAAGTGCTCTTTTTTTAGAAGACAACACATATATAAATGCTGCTGATAAAAGTGAAGAAAGACATATGAACAATAACCCTCTCCGTGCCCTGTAAATTGCAAAAAAAACAGTAAGCAACATTACAATTAACGCTAGTAAACTTTTCAAATTTATACCAAACCTTTCTTTTTTCTGCTGATGATATATGTGGGTAAACAGTATAAAGCAAACAGGTATGGCCAGCATTACAGCAAAGAGTTCAATGAGTGCCTGACTTGATAAATTTGTACGATCCGGGTCGTGCAAAGTGTTATAAAATATAATTACACATAAAATAAAGCATATACCGAGGATATTGAGAATCGAAAAGAATTTTTTATACAACTTTATATTCCTGGGAAATAAAATTAGCAGGGGTGCAAAATAGGGTAAAGCCCCAAAAAAGGCATCCAGGAAAAATATTTTTAAGGATTTAAAATCATATTCTGTACCCCTAAAAACTATTGTCAGAGAATATAACATATAAATACCGAAAACAATTTCCAGGTATTTATCATCAAACTTAAATTTTGCCAGTTTAGTGGCAGAGAATGTCATTAAAACAAAACCTATAATTTGTATCCCCTGGCATGCACCCGCACTTATAAAAAAATCTTCGATCTGTGAGAAAACATAGAATAAGGTATAGATAATAAATCCATACAGGAAATAAGTGAGATTCCTTTCGTCTTTATTTGAAACAGTAAGGGAGTTACTCTCTGCTTTATATATATATTTTTGAATCAAAGGATAACGAGTGATAAGGTGATCTTAAGGTTCGATTTTTAATTTTGGTACGATTAGGTGGCCAAACATTTAAATTAAACCTTTAAGGAGTATTGTGTTTTTTCTTTTCTTCTATAAATTTCAAAAAATAATTAGCTAAACTTTTACCAGCTTTGATATGGCCAATGTTTTTCCAGTGCCCGCCGCCTTTTTTTAAATAATCATCATTTGAAAACTGGTCTATATTTTCTAAATAATTTACAGAAAGTTCTTTTAGAATTTTGATGACATTAAGATAATGGATCTCTTTTTTCGGTATATCATCCGAAGCGGGAATGACCATAACAATTAATTCTGCATTATTGCTTTTAACGTAGTCATTTAATTGCTTCAGGTAATTTTTTGTCATTTTATATTCCTGTTCATTTGCCCTTTGTTTTCTTCCACTTAGCCTGTTAAGTATCTTATCGGTAAGCTCAGACGCAAATGTGTACACCCTGCTCCTAATCAGTATTTTTTGAAAAAAATTCAATTCTGCCATTGGATATGAGCCTGTTGCTTTTTTAACAACTCCTCTTTCCGATATTTTAAATGGTTTAAATTCTTTATCGTAGTCGTAGTAATTAAAGCAGAAGGCCTGGTCGTAAAAAATTATGTCATCAAATGGAATTAAATTGTCGCCAAAGTCGTTTCCTACATAAAACCCTAAAATAACATAATTGGATTTTTGAAGCGGGAGAAATTTCTGTACTGTAAATAATGCATGGTTAGTTCCTGTTGCGGGAATACCGGTGTTCCATATAACAGCAGGTTTAATTTTATTTATTTCGTGATCAAAAACTTCTACATACGAACTGTCGATATCTGCAGAAGCGCCCCACGTAAAACTATCGCCCGCAACTAATATCCTTAATGAATCATTATTTGCAGGAAGTTGAACAAAATCTTTTTTACCAAAATAACCTTCATTGTTCACCGTTTTTAGCCTGTTGTAATACCAATTCTCATTTTTCAACCTAAAAAATTCCTCATCTCTTTTAGTTAATTGGTTAGCTACATACCTGGGGCCCGAAACAGAATCACACTGCCACCATTTTGCCGGGTGCAGTTCCATGCCTTCCAGTTTATCATACGACGATTGGTAATGAAATATTGCCAAAAGTACTTCAGAAACTATGATCAGTATTACCAGTAAAAAAAGAAGTGTAAACAGGGCAAACTTAATTTTCTTTTTTTTTGAAACTTTTGCGGGGGCAGTATTTTCAGTCATAAAATAGGTTTAATCAAGTTTAAATTCTTCTTTCCAATTGGTATCATTAGCGAGCTTCTCCTGTTTTGTTTTATCAAAAACAAAATTACCCACTACTAAATAATCCATTTCTGTACGCATAAAACACCTGAATGCATCATCGGGTGTACATACGATCGGCTCCCCACGAACATTAAAACTGGAGTTTACCAACAAACCATAACCGGTTTGTCTTTTAAATTCATTTATTAAATTCCAATACCTCGGGTTGGTTTGTTTACTTACGCTTTGTATCCTTGCTGAATAATCAACGTGTGTAACAGATGGGATATCTGAACGCAGGTGATATAAACGTTCCATCATTTCCATTGAATCGTAATTCGCAGGCAAGGGTTTAAGATGTTTTGGCTGCACAGGCATTACCACCAGCATATAGGGTGAAGTTTGATCCATCACGAAATATTCATTCACGTCTTCTTCCAGAACTGATGGTGCAAATGGCCTGAATCCTTCACGGTATTTGATCTTAAGGTTCATCTTCTTCTGCATCTCGGGGTTTCTTGCATCACCTAAGATACTCCTGCCTCCCAAAGCCCTTGGGCCGTATTCCATTCTTCCCTGGAACCAGCCCACCACATTTCCTTCGGCTAATCTTGCGGCTACAAATTTTGTTAGCTCATCAAAATTATCATAGTAGTCGTATTGTCCCCCGTATTTTTTTGCCATGCCTAATACCACATTATCATTATACTCCGGCCCGAGGTAAGCGCCTTTCATTGCATCGGCAACATTTTTATTCACTGTCCTTTTTTCGCCCTTCCATAAATACCAGCCTAAGTAAGCTGCACCTAATGCACCACCGGCATCACCTGATGCTGGTTGTATCCAGATATTTTTGAAGATCCCTTTTTCAATCAATTTTCCGTTTGCCACGCAGTTCAATGCAACACCGCCCGCCATTACCAAATTATCACTGTTGGTTAATTGCTTAGCCGTGGTGGCTAATTTAATAACGATCTCTTCGGTGATCTGCTGGATGGCCAATGCCATATTCATGTATTCCTGTGTAATTTCAGATTCAGGGTTTCTGGGAGGTATGCCAAACAGTTCTGTCCATTTTGAATTGTTGGTCATTTTTAATCCTGTTGCGTAATCAAAGTATTTCATGTTCAGCAGGATGGACCCATCTTCCCTTACATCAACCAATTCCCTCAATGTTTTTTCTTTATAATCTTTTGTTTGCGGCGAATCAGCGATGCCGTAAGGCGCCAATCCCATCAGTTTATATTCACCGCTGTTAACTGTAAAACCTGTATAAAAAGTAAAAGCAGAATACAGGAGACCCAATGAGTGAGGGAAATGTAATTCTTTAAGCATGGTAATGGTATTGCCTTTTCCATGCCCGATAGTAGTGGTAGCCCATTCGCCCACACCATCGATGGTGAGTATAGCTGCATCATCAAAAGGAGAAGGATAGTAAGCACTGGCACCATGGGATAAGTGATGCTCGGGAAATAAAATCGGGATCCTGGCTTTCCCGAATTTTTTAAACTCGTCTTTAAGCATCTTCTTCATGAAGAGCTTTTCTTTTATCCAAACAGGAACTGATGTGAGAAAACTCACCAGGCCCTTTGGCGTAAAAGCATGGTAGGTCTCCAACAACCTTTCAAACTTAATAAAAGGTTTATCATAAAAAGCAACAGCTGCAAGATCTTTGAATTCTATGCCTGCTTCGCTTAAAACATATTTGACTGCCTGCTCGGGAAAAGAAGAATCGTGTTTTTTACGGGTAAAACGCTCTTCATGTGCTGCTGCTATTATTTCCCCGTCGCAAATGATGGCTGCTGCACTATCATGATAGTACGCAGAAATTCCTAGGATAAATGTGGCCAAGGCTGATTTATTTTTTAATTAAAAAAGTGTGTAAATAAAAGGTGCTATCGCAGATCCTGCAGAGAGAACGATCAGTACACCAAATATTAATAACACGATAATAAGTGGTAATAACCAAAACTTTTTTCTAACTTTTAAAAAAGCCCATAATTCACGTAAAAATTCCATGATAATTTATTTTATTTTTCTTAAAAAGGATTAGTGATGTCTTTAGCAGTAAATTCATAATTGCGTGTAACCATTACAGAACTCTTGTCTTTTTTAAACCCTCTCAGGTTCAGTGCGTCTTTGCCTGTCATTCTTCTTATAATGCCCATCGGCATAAGAATAAGAATATATACTATGGAGATGAGTACCTTCGATATTACGGAGCCCAATAAATTAGTTAACCCCAGCCATAATACTGCAACAGGATAATAGAACATGGGGAATGTCATATCAATAACCAAAACCGGGATAGCCAGCATGTAATAAAAATCATGTTTCAAAAAATGCCCCAGTAAAAGGCAGATCAGTGCCATGGCCATGCCTGTATCAGTGGCTTCTTTTTTTGAAATTTTTTTCGGAAAAATGTCTTTTAAAAAATTGCTCATACTTTATTTTGTTGAATTTTTAGTGTTAGCAAGAACGTTATCAAATAATTGTAAATGTTTTTTCAAGGTTAAATCGGCGTTTAAATCCTCAGGGAGATACCCCTTGATATTATTTTGCAAACAAAATTTTATACCATTATAAAGGTCTTCTGCATCTTTATATTTAGCCAAATACCCATTTTCTTTGTGCCTGATCATATCCGGTATTCCGCCTACATCAAAACCGACTACAGGAGTTCCGCAACATAAAGCTTCCATAACCACATAGCCAAATGCTTCTGCCAAAGAAGGCGCAATAAAAACATCTACTGCATTATATATTAATGCGGCAGAGTACTCATCTTTAAGATATCCCATAAACCTGGTTTTAAACGGGATAGATTCTGCAATCGCCTTATTATAATTGCTGCCAAAAATCAAAACTAATACATTTTTCCGGTCATTTTCCCGGAATAATAACTCCAATGCTTTTTGTAAGTATGGCCAGCCTTTATATGGACTACCCACAGATATTGCCCCGAAAGAAATAACAATTTCATCTTTATCAATGGATAATATCTGCTTTGCAACAAGCTTATCAAAAGGCTTAAAAAGAGTTTGATCTAATATATTCGGTATATAAAAAATAGGCTTGTCTTTTGTTAGCAGTGATTTTTTTGCACAATCATATAGCCATTTGCTTGGTGAAACAAAATATAAATTATCGTGATTATTATATAATTGTGATTTTTTCCGAAATTCTCTATACGACAAATCGTGCTTCCTTTGAGAGGGGAACATGGGACAATTATTGCACCCCTCCTTCATATATTTTTCGCAAGTGAAACTATGATGGCACCCTCCTGTAATGGCCCACATATCATGCAGGAAAATAATTACAGGCTTTTTTAACGCGGCTATTTCTTTAAAACTTTTAAAGTTAAGAAGCCCATTTAATGCCCAATGAATATAAATGACATCTGCATTTTTTATTTCCTCCAATTTGGCCACATTGCTGCCCAGAATAGGGAATGAAAAGAAGCCTAAATTTGTAATGACGTTTTTTGTAAGTACACCCTGCAACCTGTTATCCAGACGGGAAATTAACCTTGAAAAATTATTTAAATAGGTAACATTAAATAAGCCCTGATCATTCTTTCTTAATGAAACGATGTTTGAATCAACATTACTTTTTCTCAGCGCCTTTTGAAGGCGTAAAGCACCCCTTCCGCCAGACTCCATAGAAAATTGTATATGACACACTTTTACCATTAACGGGCTTGATTTTGTTGATTAAAAGACCGCACTTGCGCAAACAAGTCTTTATGTTTTTTAATAATTGCTTCAGGATAAAATGATGATAATACTTCACCCTTAACTTTATTATTGATGCAATACTTTATCCCTTCCGAAATATCTTCAGCGTCTTTATACCGCGCCAGGTAGCCATTTTCCTTATGGCGAATCATATCAGACACCCCACCAACGTCAAACCCAACTACTGGTGTGCCGCAGCATAAACTTTCCTGCACAGTAGTAGGTTGATTATCTGCCAAAGAGGGAACAATGAAAACATCTGAGGCATTATATACAACGGATATTGAATATTCATCACTTAAATATCCCATGAATTTGGCTTTAAATGGTAAGGTTTTTTCAAGATTTGCATCATAATTACTACCGAATATTAATATTAAGACATCATCTAAGTCATTCCCTGCTTTTAATATTTCCAGGGCCTTCTTTAAATAACTCCATCCTTTGCGTTTATCGTCAATAGAAATAGCTCCGAATGATATAACCGTAGTACCCTCTTTTATATTTAAAATATATTTCGCAGTTTTTTTATCTATCGGTTTAAAAAGTGCGATGTCAATATAATTTGGAATGTAAAAAACTCTATTGTTCATTTCCTTTAAAGAATCCTTAGCGCAATTGTATAACCATTTACTTGGAGATATAAAAAAAATATTATCAAACCTGGAATATAATTTGTGTTTTTTTTCAAAAAACGCTGCTGCCAGCCCATTTTTTTTATTGTTTGCTAATGCCTGGCAATTATTACAACCCACTTTATAATGATCACAAAAAAAACTATAATGACATCCACCGGTGATGGCCCACATATCATGCAATACCATTATTATTGGCTTATTCAGTTTTGCAAGCTTCCGGATATTTGTAAGATTTAAAAAGCCATTTTGAAACCAATGAATATATATAATATCCGCATCTCTTATTTCTTTCAAAGTACTTACATCATTTCCGAAAACAGGTATTGAAAATAGTCCAAAGTCTTTATTACCATTTTTTAACAGGGCCGATTCAATTTTGCAATTCAATTTTGCAACTAGCCGTTGCCTTAAACTGAGATATAAAATATTTTCAAGCTTATATTCGTCAGTAATTAAAGAAACAATATTTGAATCAATTCCGTTATTAATAAAGGCCTTCTGCAGCCTTATTGCAGAGCTACCTCCCGAAAAAGTTGAATATTGTAACTGTACTACCTTTAACATATGTCCTACTGTTTTTCCTGTACTTGTAACCTGATCCAGTCTTTTGGATATAGTTCATTACAGTCTTTTGTATTTAGCCATTCTCCAGGAGCAATAACAATTTTATTTTCGAATTTATTTAACCATGCTGCCCACCAGCTAAAAGTACTATTGGCAATTATATTGTGTTTGCATAAGCTCATCAAATACATATCGCCAAAGCTTTTTTTACCGGTATTGTGGTTTACATAAATGGCATTTGATATTTTTAAATTTTCATGCGCCCAGGTAATATCATCCGAAAAGATAAAATACCGGGGATTATAAACTTTTGATTCCATTAGCTCAATCGCGTCATTGTAATAGCTTGTATTTTCAATAACGCCATGACTCGCATACCAGGTTTTACTCAAATAGTCGCCTCGGCGGATGTGAATACTTACTGCATTACAATCAGCAATTTGTTTAATCAGGTTTTGATTTTCTTTCCCCCCTGGAATTTTAAAAACAAATTGCTGCTTTATATCTTCGGCAAATTGTTTAAAGTACAACTCCGATTGCCACGTGCCTCTAAAAAATACATTTTGCTGTTCAAATACTTTTGCATCAAATTGGAATTCTGTTTTTTCATCAAACAGCTTGTGATTTTTTTTTTGGTACCATGGTATAAATTTTCTCAAAAAAAAACCAACCGCTTTGTTCTTATAAAAAATCCCGAAGTAATTCAAAAAAAAACTTAGCCCCCTTAAATGTAATGGCAGTGATATTACAAAAGCCCTGGGTAAATCAAATCCATTGTGAGGCGCATAATATAAATATTCAAGAAAAGACAATTGGCTTTTTTTACCCCTTTTATTTAGCGCAATAGAAAAAGCATATTGAAACATTTGATTCCCTAGTCCTCCATAAATATTTACTTTGTTCATACTATCTATCTGTACCAGATACTAGCTTTTGATTTTTGGTAAAAGATTTTATACACCTGAATAGGAGCGATAATGTATCCAAAAACATTTGTAACTATTGATGCAATAATTATGGATTTAACTCCAAGCTGAAAGTATTTAATCAATAATAAAGACAGCACAAAAAAAGCAATAGACCCCAGGATAGCTGTAAAAAACTGGATACGTAATGCCCCTATTCCATTAATAACAAAAACAAAAATGCTAGCAAACATTCCGGTAGAGAAAAAAATAAAACACAGCAAAGAGATAATAAATTCTATATGCACTACGTTCTTACCAATCCACAACTCGTATACTTTCTCTGAAACCAGTAACATTACAAAGCCCGTAACTACAAAAGGTATTAACAGAAAAAGATACTTTTTTATTGCATTTTTTATCCAATCAATGTCTCCGGAGTTATATGCGTCGGTAACGCCGCTCCAAAGAGGGGTTACCAAAATCATAAAGCCCATTTGCAAAATAGAAAAATACTTGTAGGCTATGTTGTAATTAGTAACTTCTGCAGTACCAAAATTATTTGCAATTAAAAACAATGCGGTTTCAAACTGTATTAAAGCTGCAATTTGCAGTACAAAAAACTTTATCCCCAGTTTCATAATATCTTTGGCATACTTCTTTTTTACAAACCTTAATGCAGGTTTGTATTCTTTATACTTCGTATTAAAAAAGAAAAAGTTGGCAGCAAGTAAAATTATTGTTGGTGCAATACCAACAGCTATACCCAAATATAAAATGGACCCGGTTGCTAACTTCGTTAACAAAAATATTAGCACCAATGATAAAAGTTGCCCCAGCATATCTATCAACGATGCTTTTGCCGGATACTGATCGGCAATTAAAATAGTATTTATTATTCTAAAAATAAACTGAAAACAAAAGTAAGAGAATATTAAGATCGCAAGGCGTGACACCTCCCTTTCCAAGGTTTCCGGGATCCTCAGTAAAACATGCCAACTTATAAACTGGTTAATCGTTAATAACAATACCCAAACGCCTATAAAGATTATTCCAATATAATAATAAGTGGTACTGATATAAATTCTTGCCAGCTCTTTATCTCCTCTTGCTTTAGACTCGGCAAATTTATTTCTTAAGCCGTGTGTAAATCCAATATCGAAAAAAGAAATCCAGGCGATCATTGAGCTTAAAGTAAGCCAAATACCATATTGAGACGGATTTACGTAGTTAATGGTTAATGGTACCAAAACCAGGCCTATCGCAATGCTACAACCTTTAATAAGTAATGACCCTACAATATTTTTTTTTGCCTGTAAGCTTCGTTCGTTACCCTTTGTAAAAAAATATATTCCGTATTGGCGAAGTGATTCTATATGTTTTTTTATAACCATAACCCATTTTTGTAAGGCTGTTGCATTCAATATTTAAAAAAATATTTTTCAAGAAGAGCTATGTTTACAAACCGAAAAGCTTTTTTTTATCCTTATTTCAATAATATCAATCTGGTTTACTTTCCAGGATTATTTTTTTTAACCTGGGCCATGTCGTTTGCTACCATTTCTTTAACGAGTGCAGCGAGATTATATTTTGGTTGCCAGCCTAACATTGTTTTTGCTTTTGCCGGATCGCCTATTAATAACTCTACTTCTGTGGGCCTAAAGTATTCTGGGTCTACCGAAACTACGTTTTTGCCGATCGGTAATTGAAAGGCAGGGTTATCACATTTTGCAACGGTTGCTTTTTCTTCTGCACCCTCTCCGTTAAAATTTAATGTTATTCCAACTTCTGCAAATGCCAGTTTAATAAAATCTCTTACACTGGTTGTAATACCTGTTGCAATAACGAAATCTTCAGGCTTTTCCTGCTGTAAAATTAACCACATGGCTTCAACATAATCTTTAGCATGCCCCCAGTCCCTTTGTGCATTCAGGTTACCAAGGTATAAAGTATCCTGCAAGCCATTTGCTAT